>JBDHFS010000022.1:5022-24086 GCA_039590285.1 Gemmatimonadota bacterium | reverse complement strand
CTCCAAAATAGAAATAGAAAGGAGGAGATATTATGAATATCGACCAGTTGAGAACACGATTTCCCGACGAGAACGCGTGCCGAGAATTTTTTGAATCCGTCATTTGGCAAAATGGCCGACGTTGTCCACATTGTGACTACCAAAGCTCCTATCTGCTCTCCGTGCGTAGCAGCAGTCGAGCACGGCAAGCGTGAGCCGGGCCTGATGACGGGGGTTCTGTGTGGACTCGCTCTGCCAGCCGGCACCCAGCTCGAAATCGGCATCCGGCTTCGTCGGATCGAGCGAGGCCCTGGCAAACGCGAAGACGCCGCTTCCCCAGCTCTTGTCGGCCCCGACTCGAACCAGGTTCCGGTCGGTGGTAGGGTTGATCTCCTGATCGAACCAGACCCCGAAATTCCAGCTCTTGCCGAGGGGGACAGCCGCCTTGAGCTGACCCACTACAATGAGGTCGCTCTTGGTGACGCTACCGCCCCACCACCTGAAACCGTTCCTCTCCAGTCGGTACCAGGCGTAGTCTTCGCTGAGGGTGAAGCCCGCCGCCAGCCGGTCGAGCTGGTACTCCATGTCGATGTCGGGGTGAAAGCGCTGCAGGATGCCCAGGGAGCTCAACCGACCTCCGAAGGCTGCATCGCGATCCAGAATCTGGAGCCAGTTGCTCTCGTCCCAGCCACTCAACGTGGCGTGAAGCGAGGTGGAGTCGACTTGATCCGATTGAGCCGAGGCGGTCTCGGAACATACCGCGAACCACACCAGAAGAACGAGAAGAGCCCGGCCCACCGCCAGGATGGTCCTGAACACCGAGTCTGGAGTTTGATTGCCGTCTACGGCAGTGGCCACCTTTGTCCCGCCGTTCAGAGGGATCCTGGTGGCCAATAATGCTCCTCGAAACAGACGGGGAGCAACATCCGAAGGCGCTGGCCCCGCTACTTCTTCTGGACGCGGAAGTTGAGTGTTCCGCTGTAGTCGCTCAGCGCTACCGTGATCGTCCACGTGCCAGAGGATCCTGACGACGTATCCTCGTTCAGGCTCGGTTCGAGTCCCTGGTCGTACACGGTCGCGCCACTGGCGTCCCTGATCACGAGCGCTGCGGCTCCGCCCGCCGTCGTCGTGGAGTGATCCACGGCCGCCTGAGTTCCCGTATTCTCCCAGGAATACTGGAGGATCGTTCCGACACCCGTAACGTCGGTCGCCTGCAGCTGGAAGCTGTCCGTGGCGTTGTTGACCTGAGGCTCGAACTGAGCCAGCGGATCCGCCGGATTGTCGCTGCCACAGCCGCCCAGCACGAGGAGCCCGGCGAGGAGCACTGCTGCCCTTTTCATCCTAACCTGCCCGTATGCGAGGGAGTGATGTTTCGCCTTACGGGGATGTCTGAGGAACAAGAAGCATGCCGATCACGAGGGGCGGGCCGGAGAACTCCGGGTTTCGGCGGCGGTAATACGTTGCTCGTTGATTAGTTAGAGGGTTCGAAATCGCTCCACCCTCCGACAGAGCTATGAATGACCGATCCGGGCCGGACTCTGCAAAGTGTTCGGATTACGTCAGTAGCCCTGCGAACTCGCCGGCAGCGGACGCTTCACGGGGACATGGTGGAACCGATGGCCTCGTACGGACCCGCGAAGTAGCCGACATTGTGAAAAGCGTTCCTGGCGATCTCCTCCGCCACAGCCCGGGCCTGCGCGGCATCAGCTCCGAACACCGCGATTCGTGTGTTGTGATCCTCCATCGGAAGGCGCAGGTCGTCGCCCCAGCATCACTAAACCGCGACCGGGTGTGCAAGGGGCATGCGCGCGCCTTTCCGAGCGCCCCGAGTAGTTTATTCCCCACGACGGCTTCCCCGGGTCGCGGCGGCTGCCTGACCTCTGACGTTGCCTGGCCCTTGAGGTCGGCCCACAATTGAGCGTCTTTGGTGCGAAGCGACCGTCTACGCGATGGTCGGAGACCAGGAGAGTGCGATCGAGCAACTCCAGGTGGTCCTGAGCGTGCCGAGCATTTATTCGCCCGCCTTCATCGAGCTCGATCCGCGTTGGGACACGCTAAGGAGCAACCCCGGATTTCAGGCGCTGGTTGAGCCGCAATAGCCGCGGTGTGATTACTCCCCGCGCAGCACGGACGCCGGGTCCGTGCGAGCCGCCCGCCGCGCCGGGATCCAGCTCGCGGCCAGCGCCGTACCGAACAGCAGGGCCGTCATGAGACCGAAGGTGAGCGGATCAGTAGGACTAACGCCGTACAGCAATCCCCCCAGCACCCGCGTGAGCGCCACAGCTCCCGCGAGTCCGGCCAGGAGCCCGATCACGGCGACCACGGCCCCCTGTCGAAGCACCATGCTGCCGATCGCCTCGCGCCCCGCCCCCAGGGCCACCCGTATCCCGATCTCACGGGTCCTGAGCGACACGGCGTATGACAGCACGCCGTACACCCCGACCACGGAGAGCACGAGCGCCACGACGGCGAACGCGGCAAACGCGAGCAGCGCGAACCGGTTCCGCGCCACGGAGTCCGCCAGATACGCCTGCATGGTGCGCACGTTGTAGATGGGCAGGTTGGGGTCCATCGCCTGCACTTCGCGTCGGATCCCGGGCACGAGCGTCGTCGGGTTGCCGGCGGTGCGAACGACTAGTGTCATGAAGCTGAATTCCCGAAATTGCCGGTGATCCCAGTACAGCTTGGAGCGGACGTCCGTGCCCGGGCCCTCGTGTCGCACGTCGGCCACGACCCCGATCACTTCGGCCACCAGTGTGTCGCCCCACGGCATGGCGAGGCGCCTGCCGATGGGGTCCATGTCGGGGAACACTTCCTCCGCCGTGGCTGCGCTGATGACTACGCTCATGGGGGCGTCGGCGCGGTCTCTCGCGTCGAACGTCCGGCCGGACAGCAGCGGAACGCCCATCGTAACGTGGTAGTCGCGGTGGACAGGCCTGATGTCCGCCACCGGGATGCTGCCGGCTTCAGGCAGCGGCTGATCCGGATCGAAGAAACTCGTTCCGATGCCCATGCCGCTCAGAGGCAGCGCCGTGATTCCCCCCCCCGCGGTCACGCCCGGCAGGGAGGCCACCCGTTCTACGAGCTCCTCGAAGAAGATGGCCCGTTCCGAATCCGAATAGTCGTTCCCGCTCAGCTGCACGTCCGCGGTCAGTACCTGTTCGGTTTCCAGCCCCACGCCCTCTCCGAGCAGCTTCTGAAAGCTACGCAGCAGAAGACCCGCCCCGGTGAGGAGCGTGAGAGACATCGCCACCTCGGCCACCACGAGGGCGTGGCGGGCTCGAACCACTCCCCGGCGGCTTCCCGCTCGGGCACCACCCTCCTTCAAAGCTGAGCCGAGGTCCGGTCGGGCAGCTCGCAGCGCGGGAAGGGTCCCGAACAGAAGGGCCGTGACCACCGACACCGACACGGCGAACGCCAGAACCACCCCGTCCACTCCGACCTCGCCGAGGCGAGGAATGTCCGGCCCGAGTGCCAGAAGGAAGCGGACGGCGCCAAGGGCAATGACCACCCCGAGAGCGCCTCCAGTCACTCCGAGCAACAGGCTCTCGATCAGGAGCAGTCGGACCACCCGCGCGCCCCGGGCGCCGATCGCGACGCGCACGGCGAGCTCGCGCTCCCGCCGCGTGGCCCGGGCCAGGAGCAGGTTGGCTACGTTGGCGGCCGCGATGAGGAGCACGATGCCGACGGCGCCGAACAGGACGAGGATCATGCTCCGCGACTCTCCGACGACCTGCTCGTACAACGGAACGACGTTCACACGGTAACCGGCATTCGAGTCGGCCTCCCCCTCGTACCTCTCCGCGATTACATCGAGCTCGGCGTCCGCCTGCTCGCGGGTTACGCCAGGAGCCAGGCGGCCCAACACCTGGAGGTACCGGCCGCGCCACATGGGGTCGGTGACCACCGGCAGCCACACATCCTCCGTGCCGGTCGAGTTGAACGCCATCGGAGGCTCGAAGTCGAAGCGCGCCGGCAATACGCCCACGACCTCGAACAGATTACCGTTCAGGCTGATCGACCGGCCCAGGACGGCCGGGTCTCCTCCGAACCGGCGCAGCCAGAACCCGTGATCGAGGATCGCCACCCGGGCATCCTCACCCAGTTCGTCCGGCGCGAACAGCCGGCCTGCGTACGCACGCACGCCGAGAATCGAGAACAGCTCCGGGGATGTCCGAACCACGCCCACCCGCTCGGGCTCTCCGTCCCCCGTCAGCGTGGAGCTGAAAGGCACGAACGCGGCCAGCTTCGAGAAGCTTTCGGCCTCCAGCCAGGCGTGATAATTGGCCGGCGATGCCACGTTGGTCCGATTACCCCGCGATACGTTCTCCTCCCACACCATCATGATCCCGTCCGGGCCCTCGTACGGAAGCGGTTTGAGGACCACTCCGCTCACCACGCTGAAAATCGCCGTGATCGCGCCCACGGCGAGGGCCAGCGTGCCGACCACTACGGCCGTGAACCCCGGCTGCCGGAGCGTTCCGCGGAACGCGAACCGGAGGTCCTGCACGATGGATTCGATGCGAGATTTCATCCTCCCCCTCCTCATCCTCCTCCGCTCGGTATCCCGGCATCGCCTTCGATAGTCGACCGGATCGCCGAAACGCCGGAGCGCCTCGGCCTTCGCCGCCTCGGGCGGGAGTCCGGCGTCCAATGCCAGCTGGTCTGCCCGCATCTCCACATGGAACCGAAGCTCCTCGTCGATCGCCTGGTCCACATCCCGCCGGAACAGGAAGTCGCGGAGCCGAAGCTGCGTCCTGGGGGCCCAGCGTTCGCTCACGCCGGAACGCCCTCCAGCACGAGCGAGATCACGCGGACCATCCGTCCCCAGTCCTTGACCTGCTCGCGCAGCGCCCGCTCTCCCTCGGTCGAGAGCCGGTAGTACCGGGCGCGCCGGTTGTTTTCGGACACTCCCCACTCGGCTTCCAGCCAGCCCTTGCGATGCATCCGGTGAAGGGCGGGGTACAGGGCTCCTTCCTCCACGTGCAGTTCCTCACCCGTCACCTGCTCGATATGCCGCAGGATCCCGAAGCCGTGCTTCGGGCCCCAGGCCAAGGTCTTCAGTATCAGCATGTCCAGCGTCCCCTGAAGAACGGGGACCTTCTCCAGCTGAGCGGGCATCGATTCCTCCGATAGCTCTGTCCGGCGGTGCGGGCGCCGGCCCGTGACCTAATCGATTTAGGTGAAGCTACCCCGAGTCTACTCCGGTTCCCCTAAACTGTCAAGGGGAAGACCCGCCGAGGGCGACACTCTGGTTGCTCTCTCCTTCCCGTTCATCCAGTTTCAGCCGTCGCCGGGGCCGGTTCACACGCGGTGGTTTCTGCGAGGCGAGCTGATCGAATGAAGAACCTGATCCACGAGATTCATCGCCGCTCCCTGTGGCAGGTGCTGGGCATCTACCTGGTCGTGGGGTGGATCGGCCTCCAGGTGGTCGATGTTCTCGTGCAGAATATGGGTCTTCCGGAGTGGGTGTTTCCCTTCGCCATCGTGCTTCTTGTGATCGGCCTGCCCATCGTCATGGCGACGGCCTTCGTACAGGAGGGCCTGGGCTCCGGTGTCCGGGCAACCGCAGCCGAGACGGCAACACCTGAAGCTCGTCCGACGGCCCCCCGCAAGCTGTTCACCTGGCGCAACGCAATAGGCGGTGGTGTCGCTGCGTCGCTGCTGTGGGGTGGCGTGGCTATAGGCTGGTTCGTCTTCGGCCGCGGTGCGGATGGCGGGTCGCCGTTAGTCGCCGAGGTATCAGCCGCCGACCTGCGTTCCGTCGCCGTGCTCCCGTTCGCCACGAGGGCCGAGGCAGGCGAGAGCGCCGATGTGTTCGCCGAGGGGATGCACGACGATGTTCTGACGCAGCTCTCGAAGATCGACAGCCTGACGGTCATCTCGCGCACCTCGGTGATGCAGTACGCGGGCACCACGAAGCCGATCCCGGAGATCGCGGCGGAGTTGGGTGTGGCGACGGTGCTGGAAGGTGGTGTGCAGCGTGCCGGTGAACGGGTACGCGTGAACGTGCAGCTGATCGATGCGGCAACCGACAAGCACCTGTGGGCGGAGACGTACGACCAGGAGCTGACGGCGGCGAACGTGTTTGCCATCCAGAGCGACCTGGCGCGAAAGATCGCGGTTGCGCTTCGGGCGAGGTTGACGCCGGAGGTCGAGGCGCGGATCGAGGCCCGGCCGACGGAGAGCCTGGAGGCCTACGACCTGTACACGCGCGGGCAGGTCCTCTGGGGCAGGTCGACGACAAGGAATGAAGGTGAAGCGGCGGCCGATCTGTTCCGTGAGGCGATCCGGGTGGATCCGGGGTATGCATCGGCCTACGCCGCCCTGTCGGGGTTGGTTCTGGGGTTGGCCAACCGTGCCCGCATACCTATGGATCAGGCCATGGCGGAGGCACGGCCCGCGGTGGAGCGTGCGCTGCAGCTCGATCCGACGCTGGCCGATGCCCACTGGGCACAGGGCCAGCTCATGTATGCCGATCTCAGGTATGCGGAGGCGGAGCAGGCCTACAAGAGAGCGATCGACCTGAATCCGGGATACGCCCAAGCCTTCTCATCCTACGGTGCTCTGCTCGCGGACGTGGGCCGGTTCGAGGAAGCGATCGTGATGGACCGGCGGGCCGTCGAGCTGAATCCGCTGTCACGGAGCACTCGGGCCAACCTGGCGTTCGACTACGCGATGACTCGCGACTTCGAGCGGGCCGCCGACCAGGGACGGAAACTCGTCCAGATGGAGCCGGATTACCCGTACGGGTACTACGTTCTGGGCGCGGCGCTCTCGTTCAAGGGTGAGCATGAGGAAGCGGTGGCCGCCTCCCAGACCTCAGTCGAGCTGGACCCGGGAGACCTGTACAATGCGGCTGGCCTCGCCTACGCAAACGCCCGGGCCGGACATCGGGACCGAGCTCTCGAGCTGGTGGCGGACGTGGAGGAGCGCGGGGGCGAACTGACCCCGTGGAGCGAGATCGCGTGGATCTACGCTGCTCTCGGCGACAGGGACCGTGCGTTCGAGTACCTGAACCGCGCGTACGAAACAAGACCCGGAAGTCTCCGTCTGATGGGGGTGGATCCGTCAGCCGACCCCTTGCGGGACGACCCGCGATTTGCGGAGCTACTCCAGAAGCTGGGGCTCGAGTAGGAACCGGTTGGATTCCTCGATCGTCAGGCCGATGATCATATTCCGAACGCTGGGCGCTGCGGAGCTGAAGAATCCGGAAGGCCAGAGCGTCCAATCCATCCTCGCCCGACCCAAGCTGCTGGGTCTTCTCGCGTACCTGGCGGCCGCGACACCCGGCGGATTCCATTCCAGAGACCGGTTGCTGGGACTGCTGTGGGGGGATCTGGATGAGGAGCGGGGGCGGAGAGCGCTGCGGCAGTCGCTGTATCACCTGAGGCGGGCGCTCGGAGACGAGGCGATCGTCGCCCGCGGCGACAATGCGGTCGGACTGGACGAAGACGTTGTCTGGTGCGACGCGCGGGCTTTCGAGGATGCGCTCGAGCGGGAATCTCCGCAGGACGCGCTGCAGCTGTACGGCGGTAACTTGCTGGACGGCTTCAACCTGCCCGGCGCCCCGGGGTTCGAGCGGTGGCTGGACGACCGCCGGGAGGAGCTACGACGCTCGGCGCGTGTGGCTGCCTGGTACCTGGCACAGCAGGCGGAGGCGGAGCAGGATAGCTCGGGCGCGGTGGATTGGGCTCGTCGGGCCGTAGACCTGGATCCTTTCGACGAGACTCTGGTCCGTGATGCGATCCAGCTTCTGGATCGCTTGGGCAACCGCTCCGGTGCGGTCCGGGAGTTCGAAGCTTTCGCTCGCCGGCTCGACGAGGAACTCGGCTTGCAGCCTTCCCCGGAAACCCAAGAGCTCGCCGAGTCCGTGAGAGCTCGGTCGAAGGCCGACCCGCCGGAAGCACCACCCGAAGGCGGCACCAGCTCGACCGATTCTGCCGCGGACCCGGCTGCCGAAGCTGTCGAAATCGTGGATCCGGACGCCGCAGCCTCAGTCCCGCGAAGACGCCGCCCGGCGATCCGCGCGCTCGCCGCGGTCCTCCTCGTCGCCACCGTGCTCACAGTCCTCGCGATATGGCCACGAGGGCGCGAGACGACTCCTCCCACACCCGACGTCAGAAGCCCCCGATCCATCGCCGTCCTGCCATTCGAGAACCTGAGCGGGGATGAAGGAACGGAGCCGTTCGTAGCCGGCATCCACGAGGACATCCTGATCCACCTGTACAAGATCGCGGGTCTCAGACCGATCTCCCGCACCTCCGTAATGGAGTACAGGGACACGAGGAAGAACCTGCGGCAGATAGCCGACGAGCTCGGAGTTGCGGTCGTCCTCGAGGGAGGGGTTCAACGGGTCGGGGACAGAGTGCGTATCACCGTGCAGCTCATCGATGCTGACACGGATGAGCATATCTGGGCCGAGGTGTACGAACGCCAGCTGACGGCCGAAAACGTCTTCGTCATTCAAACCGAGATCTCGAAACAAGTTGCGGCCAGCCTGCGAGCACGGCTCACGTCGGAGGAAGCGGAACGCATCGCGTACCAGCCCACGCGGAGCCTCGAGGCGTACGACGCGTACCTTACCGCGCGCGACTACCAGCGCAGGTGGAGGGTGAGCGAGGAGAACCGGCGGATCGCGGTGGCGCAGTACGAGAGGGCGATCGAATTGGAGCCGGAGTTCGCCCTCGCCTATGCCGACCTGTCTGAATTCCAGAGCCGAGCATGCTCGCTCTACGGGTGCACGCACGACGAGATGGCCAGGACAAGCGAGTTCGCGCGGAAGGCACTTGATCTCGAGCCGGATCTGCCGCAGGCACACGTGGCGTTGGGCAACCACTTCTACTACGCGATGTCGGATCACGATCGGGCCGCGGAGGAGTACCTGCGGGCCATCGAGCTCGAGCCCAACAACGGCCACGCCCATGGGCTCCTGGCGGCCGTACGGGCCCGCACAGGCAAACTGACGGAAGCGCTCCCCAGCGCCAGAAGAGCGGTCGAGCTGAATCCGCGCGAGCCGGACGCGTTCGATTTTCTCGGCTACATATACTCGTGGCTCCGAGACTACGAGGCGGCGATTCTCAACTTCGATCGATCGATCGCGCTCGCTCCCGACGTGTTCTTTCCACGCTTCTGGAAGGCGTGGGCGATCCTGAACACGGACGGGGAGGGCCGAGCGCTCGAAACCTGGAAACAGGCGACGGAGGCCCTCGGCGACCAGGCGCTGCCGCTATCCATCGTGGCTCATGGCAGGTCACTCGTGCGGTCGCTGGGCCCCGAAGTCACGATCGTCAGATTCCCGGACGACCGACCGGTCGCCGAGGTCAGCTACCTGCTCTCCCGGGCGGCGTCGCACGAGGTGGGCGGTGACCGCGAGTCGGCTCGCGCGTGGTACGACTCCGCGAGAGTCTTCCTCGAAGGGGCTCCCGCGGACCTCAGCCCCGAGTACTGGCACAGCGCGCTCGGAGTGGTCCACGCGAGGCTTGGCCGGGAGGCGGATGCGGTCCGCGAAGCGACGAGAGCGGTGGAGCTGATGCCCGTCTCCGCCGATGCGTGGGAGGGGCCCTGGTTCGTCGCGGCTCTCGCGGAAACGTTGGTCATTACAGGCGACCACGAGGCAGCGCTGGATCGGCTCGAGTACCTCCTCTCCATCCCCTGCCCGATCTCGCCGCCGCTGCTCCTGGCTGATCCGCTGTGGGAGCCCCTGCACGGGCATCCGCGATTCCAACGGCTGGTCGAGACTGGCCAGGTCCGACCTTGACGCCCGGGTTACCCGTCGTGCTTCTTGGACGGGTGGGCGGTTCTCGAATCCGGGGTCCACGCGAGATCGCTCCGAGGCCTAGACCTTAACAGGAGACGCGCAATGGGCGGCATCAACGTGAAGCGCTGGATCATGGGCGGACTGGCGGCGGGCGTAGTGATGTGGGTTCTGGAAGGCCTGGCGAGCCAGCTCTACATGGCGGACATGGAGGCGGCCATGACAGCGCACGATCTGGCCATGGAGATGTCCGCCTCGACGTTGGCCATGACGCTGATCGTCAGCTTCATCATGGGCCTGACGGTCGTGTTCTTCTATGCGGCATGCCGTCCCCGCTTCGGTCCCGGTCCGATGACTGCGGTCAAGGTGGCGATCGCCCTGTGGTTCGGCGGTATGCTGCTCTCGCTGCTCGGATACGAGATGATGGGGCTGTTCCCCAACGGCCTGCTCGTGACCTGGGGCGTCGTCGGACTCATCGAGATGATCCTCGTCGCGATGGTCGGCGGGTGGCTGTACCGGGAAGGCGAGGCGGCGTAGAGCTCAGACTGCTGGCAGCGCGGTAGGAGACGCTCTGGTTGCTTAGTCCCGGCTGAGATGAGCAACCAGATTCGCCTTCTTCGCTTCGATCACGCAGAGACACGCGGCAGGCGCTAGCGGACCGAAGGCGATGGACCTTCTATTCGAGACGGACGGCCGTCAGCTCCATCGACTTGAACTTCGTTCCATCCGGGAGGATGTTGTACAACTCGGTCGCGTAGCCGTCATCGGTCATCCAGGTTACCGACTTCAGCTTCATCGTCATCCCTGAAACGGGGTCCTCGAACTCGCCCACCATCGCCAACCGGCCCTCATCGTCACGCTCGCCCACGCTGTAGAGGATGCCCGTCCCCATGCTGTCGATCCAGGAGCTGACGAACTTGCCCTGCGTGTTGTCGTAGGCCGTGATCCCGATGCCCTCGAAAGGTGTTCCCTGGAACGAGCCATGGTAATGGTCGATGAGATAGCGACCACCGAGTGCCATCTCAGCCGACTGCGTGCTTGTGGAGACTTCGGGCTCGGCCGAGGGGTCCATCCACATCTTGGTCGTCACCTCGAACTTGCCGGCCATGCCGGCGAGCCACGCGTGTGCTTCCCCGGGCGCAGCCGCGGCGATATACGCTGCCATGGCCTCATCCTGCTCAGGCTCCTGGGCCAGGACCGCCACGGGAAGGAGAAGGGGAAGTAGCGCCGCGCACGCGATCATTCCTGAATGACCTCTCATGCCGCCCTCCTATCGTCGATAGCAGACGCCCGGTTTCCACCGGCCGTCGTTGAAGCGCCGATGGAGAATAGGCCTCTCACGCGCTCGTCGCCAACCTTGAACCGGCCGCTCGCGAGAGGTGTCCTCGCTGCCGCTACGGGATACCTTCCCATCTTCGTGCGGTGGAAAGGCTCGTCGCATCCATCGCCTCGAGGATCACACGAAACGGAGGCTCACATGCCCGGTACGTTCGACATGTCCAGGGTTCAGCGCGGCGCGCGTGTCCGGCGGTCGCCTTTTTTCGAGGCGACGCTGCGCGACGGCTGCTGGGGCTATACGGTCTATAATCACATGTTTCTGCCGATCGGGTATGCCGACCTGGAGTCCGAGCACCAGCGCCTGCTCAACGATGTGACCGTGTGGGACGTGAGCGTGGAACGGCAGGTGGAGATCTCGGGACCGGACGCGTTCGAGCTGACCAACATGCTCACGCCCCGCGACCTCACCAGGTGCGCGGTCGGTCAGGGCAAGTACGTGATCATCACCGCCGAGGACGGCGGTCTCATCAACGACCCGGTCCTTCTCCGCCTCGGCGAGAATCACTTCTGGCTGGCCCTGGCCGACAGCGACGTGCTGCTGTGGGCCAAGGGAATCGCCTACCGCTCGGGCCTCGACGTCCAGATCTGCGAGCCCGACGTATCGCCCATGCAGGTGCAGGGTCCGAAGTCGAAGGAAGTGGTCAGCGCCTTGTTCGGAGACGAAGTGCTGGATCTCAAGTACTACTGGTTCATGGAGACGGACCTGGACGGAATCCCGGTCGTGGTCACGCGCACCGGATGGACCGGCGAGGTCGGATACGAGATCTACCTGCGTGACGGCAGCCGCGGCGTGGAGCTGTGGGACCGGGTGCTGGAGGCCGGCAAGCCGTTCAACATCGCGCCCACGGGTCCGTGCGACATCCGCCGGATCGAGGCGGGGATCCTGAACTACGGGATCGACATGACCATCGAGAACAACCCGTTCGAGGTGGGGCTGGGATGGCAGGTGAACTTGGAGCAGGAGGCGGACTTCGTGGGCCGGGACGCGCTCACCCGGATCAAGGCCGAGGGCGTGAGCCGGATGCTGGCGGGGGTGGAGATTGCCGGAGACCGCTTGGAGATGAACATGGACCGGTGGCCCGTGTTATCGAACGGGTCCCGCGTGGGACACATCACCTCGGCGATCTACTCGCCGCGACTCGCGAGGAACATCGGCTACGCCATGGTGCCGACCGACCTCGCCGCACTCGGCACCCGGCTCACGGTCGAGACACCGGCCGGCGCCGCGGAGGCGACGGTGGTAGAGAAGCCGTTCATCGATCCGAACAAGGAGATTCCGGTGTCCTGAGGGGTCGGAGCTGGTCCGAGCCCGAAAGTCCTAGAGCCCGGCACCAAGGCCGGGCTCCCCAGCGTCCACCGACCGAGTGGGGCCTCACCCGACCTTGAGCAGTCCTGACCCAGCCTGTAACATGAGGTGACGCACAACTCCTCCCCTCGGGGACCCCGTTGGCTTGCACCCCTCCTAATCTGTGCAGGAGATGGTACCATGAAGCCGGCAACCACACTCGGTGTCTTCCTCATCGCGTTGATCGCCTTTGGACACCTGTTGCGCCTGTTGTTCAGCTGGGACGTCATCATCAACGCCACGGCTGTCCCGATGTGGCCGAGCGTAGTGGTGGTTCTCCTGTTCGGCGCGCTGTCGGTGCTGATCTACAGGGAACACAGAGGGACGTAAGTCCTCTCGCGACGACGGGAGGGAGTCTCGTGCTCCGAAAGCGACTCAGCCTCGCGATCGCCGTCATCGGTCTCCTGGTATCCCTTGCGTCGCTCCTCGCAGGGGTGATCGGCATCGGCGGAGTCCCCGGAGTCGGCGTCAGGCACACGGTCGGTGCGGTCGCTGGCTTCGTGTTCCTCGCGATCGGGATGGCGATGTGGCCCAACCCGGATGCCGGCCCGCCGGACGACTGATCGCGACTGAAACCCTGTGGACCCGCGGTCGTAAGATCATACCAAGCGGCCGAGCGCACTCCCGTCTACCTTGAGTCTCCGTATGTACAGAATCTGGCAGGATTTCAGGTACGGATTCAGATCCCTCCGCCGCGGCGGGCTTCTGATTGTCATCGCGATCCTGTCGCTCGGCATCGGGATCGGATCGGTCACGACGATCTTCACCGCCGTCGATGTGTTCATGCTCAGACCGCTGCCCTATCCGGACTCGCACGATCTCCAATCGATCTACACGACGAACCACGACCGCGGGTGGATGTGGGTCTCGTTTTCGGTTCCCGACTTCGTCGATTTCCGGGAGCGGAGCCAGACGATGGACGTGGCCGTGTCACGTGGTGCGGCCTTCAACCTGTCCGAAGGAGACCGCCCCGAGCGGGCGCAGGGCCGGCGCCTGAGCTGGAACTGGCTCCGCGTATTGGATGTGCAGCCGGCGCTGGGGAGGGGTTTCACCGAAGAGGAGGAGATCGAGGGCCGGGACCAGGTCGCTCTGATCAGTCACGGCCTGTGGCAGCGCCGTTTCGGGGCGGATCCTGACATCCAGGGCTCGAACATCCTGCTGGACGGGGAGCCGCACACGATCGTCGGGGTCATGCCGGCCGACTTCTGGTACCAGTCCGTCTTCGACGACGTCTGGGTGCCGTTCTCCATCACGGGCGAGGAGTCCCGTAACAGCCACTACATCAATGCACTGGCCCGGGTGAACAGCGGCTACACACGTGCGCAGGCAGCGGACGAGACGGAGCGCATCGCCGCCCAGCTGGCCATCGATTATCCGGAGACCAACACGGGGAACGGGGCCAGGATCGTGACCCTTCACGAGGACATCTTCAACGAGGGATTCAGGGTCGGCACGTCGATCTCGAGTCTGGCGGTCCTGTTCCTGCTGCTCATCGCCTGCGCAAACGTGGCCAATCTGCTGCTCACGCACGCGGTGGGGCGTGAGCGGGAGATGGCGGTCCGGTCCGCGCTGGGCGCCCGCCGGGGACGGATCGTTCGCCACTTCCTGACCGAGTCGCTCATCCTGTCCTTCGCCGGTGGCGCGCTCGGCGTGGTGATCTCCGTATTCGGTATCCGCTGGCTGGTCTCGGTGATGCCGAGCTGGTTCCCGAGGGTCAACGAGATCGGCCTCGACGCGCGAGCCCTCCTCTTCACGATGGCGATCGTGGTGCTGAGCGCGATCATCGTGGGTCTCGCGCCCGCGATCCAGGGTGCGAAGATCAGCACGGCCGCGTCACTCAAGGAGGGTGGCCGGGGTGGGACGGCATCCCGCGGGGGCCGCCTCCGCAAAGGGCTGGTCGTCGGTGAAATCGCGCTGGCCCTGGCGCTGCTGGTGTCCTCTGCGCTCCTGGTGCAGGCCTTCTACAACGTCCGCCTTGCCGATCGCGGGTTCGACGAGAGCGATCTTCTTGCGTTTCGAATCGCCCTGCCTGGGCAGGAGTACCCCGACGACGTCTCGGTGACCGCCTTCCACGAGGAGCTCACCTTGAGGCTGGAATCCCTGCCCGGGGTGACATCCGTCGGGGCAACCTCGATCCTCCCGTCCCAGGGGAATAACAGCACCTACTACACGCTCCCGGGAGACGACATCCAGACCGACCAGGACCGGAAGGTCACGAACCTGCTGGAGATCACGCCCGGTTACTTCGAGGCGATGGACGTGCCGATCGTGCGGGGAAGGGGCCTCGAAGATTCGGACCGGGAGGGTGCGCGGGACGTGATCGTGATCAACGAGGTGCTCGCCGAGCGACACTGGCCCGACGAAGAGCCGATCGGCCGGGAGATCGTGTTCGGCAATACCACGAGTCAGATCATCGGAGTGGCCGCGAACACGGGCGTGGCGACGGCCACGCCGGGCGATCGTCCGATGGTGTACGTTCCGGTCTACCAGGTCGGGCGCAGAAATCTCGGCTATCTGGTGGAATCGGATACTTCCCTTGAAACACTGTTCGAATCGGTCCGGGCTGAGGTCCGCGCCGTCGATTCGGACATACCCGCCTACAGCATCCGGCCGCTTGCCGACATCATCGACGAGTCGCTCGGCGGCGACACGATCATGGCCAAGATCATGAGCGTGGTGGCGGTCATCGCGCTCGTGCTGGCCCTGGCCGGCGTATACGGAGTGATGGCCTACTCGGTCTCGCAACGTCGCCAGGAGCTCGGGATCCGCATGGCGCTGGGTGCACGGAACGGAGATGTCGTCGGGATGATCATGCGGCAGGGCACGATCCTGGCCGCGATCGGAATCGTCATCGGTCTCGGCCTGGCCTTCGGGATGGCGAAGGGCGTGTCGTTCTTCCTGTTCGGAGTGGGAGCTTTCGAGCCCGTGACTTATGGCGCGATGGCCGCAGCACTGCTGTTCGCCGGAATCGTCGCCACCTATTTTCCGGCCCGCCGGGCCACGCACGTGAATCCGGTGGAGGCGCTGCGCGCCGAGTGATTCGTCGGGAACCGTTCCTCCCTTGATCCGGTTCGGGCCCAGAAGCACGCGTTCGGTCGCGTGACACGGGAACGAACACCGAGGCTCGACGAGCCAGGGAGGAATCATGGATAGAATCAGGAACATCCGGATCGAGCGTGCGGTCGCCGCAGGTCTCATCGGAACAGCCGTGATGACGGCCGTGGGGCTCTGGATAGCCCCGTTGATGGGCCTGCCCCCGATGGACCCGGCGCAGACGCTCGCGGGGGCGATGGGCGGAATTCAGGCCCTGGGCTGGGTGGCGCATCTGATGATCGGAACGATCCTCGCAGTGATCTACGCGGTCGTCGCCCCCGCTCTTCCCGGGCCGTCTATCGTCCGCGGAGCGCTGTACGGAGTCGCGGGGCCTCAGCTCGCCAGGTTCATCCGCTGCAGGAGCTCTCCGAACCGGGGATCCTGGCGAATGGGATCGAACCAGGAGCCCGTCTTCACGTATAGCAGAAGGTTCCGGACGAGGAGGAACATGCACCAGCTGTCATCGTCCAGCGCAGCGTTAAGCTTCGCGAAGGCACGGTCGGCGTCTCCGAGCTGGGCGTAGATGATCCCGACCCAGATCGGGTCCCCGCCCTCGGTTTCCACGGCCTGCAGGATGGACAGCGCCTCCTCCGTCTCGCCCAGGAATGCGTGAACGAGAGCCCGGAAGAGGCCGTAATGGCGCAGATCACCGCGTAGCTCGACGACCTTCTCATACGCTTCCAGCGCTTCGTCCTTCTGGCCTGCAGCTCCATGGGCATTGAGAAGCCAGGCGTACGGAGAGAAGTAGTCCGGATCGAGCTCCAGCGTACGGTGGAGCTGGCGGATGGCCCCTTCGTAATCTCGTCGGACGCACAGAAGGCTGCCTGCCGTCACGCCGATCGCTGTCGACAGCGGGTCGAGGTCCTGTGCGATGCCGATCTCCCTCGCCGCCTCTTCATCGCGGCCGAGCGCCGCAAGGAGAGTGGCATACCACTGGTGTGCCGTGGCGTAGTTCGGATTCAGCTCGATCGCCCGCCGGTATTCTCTCTCCTCCGCCGCCCAGTTCATCTCGGTCCGGTACACCTGCCCGAGTGACGCGTGGGCCTCCGCCAGTCTTTCATCCCTCGCGAGCGCCTCCTCGATGGAGGCCTTCGCCGCGGCCACGGCCTCCAGCTCCGGCATGTAGCCGTACGCTCCGAGGAGCAACCGGGTGTCGGCCAGCCCGGCGTGCGCCGGAGCGTAGTCCGGATCCAGTTCGATAGCTTTCGAGAACGCCTCGGCCGCCCGGGCCAGCCCGTCCTTCGTGCGTCGATTCCACAGGTAGCGGCCGCGCAGGTACAGCTTGTGCGCCTCCACGTTGTCGGTGGGACGTCGCTGGATCATGGATAGCTCGGCATCCGAGATCGTGGCCTCGAGGGAATCGGCGATTTGCTGGGCCACTTCGCTCTGCACGGCGAAGATGTCCGTCAGGTCCCGGTCGAACGTCTGACTCCAACGGCACTCCTCGCTGCGGGCGTCGATCAGCTGGCTGACGATGCGCAGACGATCGCCGGATCGACGGACGCTTCCCTCCAGAAGGCTCGCGACTCCCAGCTCCTCGCCGATCCGCCCGAGAGGACGGTCCGAGTCCTTGTACCTCATGACCGACGTGCGGGAGATCACTTTCAGGTCCTTGATGCGGGACAGGTGAGTGATGATGTCCTCCGTGATCCCATCCGCGAAGACATCGGTTTCCTCGTCGCGACTCAGGTTCCTGAGAGGCAGCACGGCGACTGACTTGTGAGCCGGACCTGGCCGGGGCGTGCCGAACAGAGCCCGACGAATCCGCCCGAACAGTCCGGTGTCGGAGAGTCTCGAGACCGCCAAACCATGCGGATCCGTGTGCCACGAAAGGAGCGCCTGGCGGAACGCCCCCGCGTCCGCCCACCGGTCTGCCGGGCGCAGCTGCAGGGCCTTCTCCAGGATGGGTCGGAGAGTCGGGTCCACCCCGCTCCAGTCCGGTGTCGACTGCCCGGCCACGGGCCATTGGATTCCGCTCACCGACTCGAACAGGACCGCTCCCAGCGCGTACACATCCGACTGCGCGGTGGCCTCACCGCCGAACTGTTCCGGCGCCATGAAGGCCGGAGTGCCTATTGCACGGCCCGTTCCCGTGATCGTCTGAGCCCCGGCTCCGCCGCCGGCCTCGGACACGGCCTTCGCGACGCCGAAATCGCAGATCAGACCGTGGCCGCCCTCCAGAAGGATGTTGGCCGGCTTGATGTCGCGGTGGACGATTCCGATCCGGTGGGCGTAATCGAGACCCTCCGCTACGTCGAGTACGATCGCGACCGCTTCTCTCGCCTCCAGCCTTCCGGTCCGGCCGAGCCGACCCCGGAGAGACTCCCCATCCACGCACGGCATGATGTAATAGAGAAACTCGCCCGCGGCACCGGAATCGAGGAGAGGCAGGATGTAGGGGTGGCGCAGAATCGCGGTGACCTGGATCTCGCGCCGAAACCGGCTCAGCCCCATGCGGTCCACGAGATCGGGATGGATGGTCTTGATCGCCACACTTCGATCGTGCTTGCGGTCCCGGGCCTTGTACACCGTCCCCATCCCGCCCTCGCCCAGGACGTCCTCCAGCTCGTACCGGTCACCGAGCTCCAGGTGAAGCGCCTCGTGCGGATCGAGGTGGGGCTTGGCAGGGTGGTCGGGACCTGCTGACCGCGCCTCGGGTGTCCTCGAGAGGATTCCTTCTGACTTCTCGTGCGCCGCGACAAGTGCCAGGACTTCCGCCCGGAGCTCCTCGTTCCCGCCGCAGACGCTGGCCAGCCAGCTCTCGCGCTCGTCCGGAGCACGCTCCAGGGCGCCTTCGAACAGAGCTTCGATCTGATCGCGCGAGGGCCTCATCGACCTATCGACTCACCAATCGGGACACGGGTGGACAGTTCCACACCAGTATACCCGGGTAGCCGTGATGCCGTGAGGTGTGCGGGCAGAGCGTCTTCCCCTGCCCGCGTGCAGCAGACGCAGGACAGGTCAGATTGCGCAGGTCATGTCCGAGCCGCAGCACATCGGCGACTTGATCATGCCGTGGCCGCTCGGGCACTTGGACACATGAACCGATCCGCCGTCGTCCTTCTCGAGCGTCTCGTGCACCAGCTCCGCGCCGCACGCACCGCAAGTGATGATGCCGATGCTCATTCCGCAGACGTCACATGTGTAGAATGCCATTCTTGGTCCCTTTCGGTCTCCGGGGTCTCGGCCGTGCCGACGGTTCACCAGCCAGCGTAGCGCCTTCGCTGCGCAGAGGCAGTATACTGGGCGAGCCGTCTTGGCCTACCCCTCAGGGAGCTTCCCTGCCAGATCTTCTCTCACGTCTGCGTGAGGCCCTGGACGATCGTTACTCGGTCGAGCACGAGCTCGGCCGGGGGGGCATGGCGACTGTGTTTGCGGCACGGGACGCGAGACACGCCCGCGAAGTGGCCATCAAGGTCCTTCATCCGGAGCTTGCAGCCGTAGTCGGAACCGACCGCTTCCTCCGGGAGATCGAGATCGTCGCTAGTCTCGACCACCCGTATATTCTGCCGCTCTTCGACTCCGGAGAGACGGACGGCCTGCTCTACTACG
>JBDHFS010000022.1:0-5002 GCA_039590285.1 Gemmatimonadota bacterium | reverse complement strand
CCAGGGTGGTTGGCTCGTCACTTCGTGAACGCATCGATCAGGACGGGCGTGTGCCGACTGACGAAGCGCTGCGAATCGCCCGGGAAATCGCCGATGGGCTCGAGCACGCGCACGAACGTGGCATCGTCCACCGTGACATCAAACCCGGCAACATCCTTCTCTCGGAACGGCATGCGAGGATAGCCGACTTCGGTATAGCAGGCCTTCTGGACCGGGCGCCTCCTACGAAGCTCACCGCGACGGGTCTTGCAGTCGGCAGTCCCTCCTACATGAGCCCGGAGCAGGCCACCGGGGAAGTCGTGGATCGAAGAACCGACGTCTATTCACTTGGCTGCGTCGTGTACGAAATGCTGGCTGGCGAGGCCGCCGAGCTGCGGGAGGCGCTTGCGCTCGAGTCTCGAAACACGGCGCCGGACGCAACACGCCCGCCAGGGCCGGCTTCGTCGCCCGACCTCGCAAAGGACCTCGCCTCGCAACCGCTCGACGTCCGAATCCGAGAGGCGCTGACCGAACCGAGCGGGATAGCGGCTACGGGGGAGATTCCGCTGGTCGGAAGGGAGGACGAGTGGAATCGAATCAAGGCGGCCTGGCAGACGGCCGAGGACGGATGCGCCGGATTGGTCTCGATCGCCGGAGAACCCGGCGCCGGCAAGACCCGGCTTGCGGAAGAGCACATGGCGTGGGCGATGCGCTCGGGATTCTCCCACGCCCGGGGTCGCGGCTATGCGGGTGAGGGCCAGCTGGCGTACGGCCCCGTGGCCGAGTGGCTGAGGAGCGATTCCCTGCAGGCCGGTCTGAACGACCTGGAACCGGTCTGGTTGACCGAGGTGGCCCGGGTAATTCCCGAGCTGCTCGCCGAGCGCCCCGACCTGCCGCGTCCGGAGCCGCTGACCGAGAGCTGGCAGAGGCGGCAGTTCTTCGAGGCTCTGGCCCGCGGCGTGCTCTCTGCAGACCCACCGCTCGCTCTTTTTCTGGACGACCTGCAATGGTGCGACGGGGCGACCCTGGAGTGGCTTCGATTCCTCATGCACTTCGCCCCGCGGGGCCGGCTGCTCGTCATAGGTACCGTGCGGGTCGACGAGCCGGGCCCGGACCACCCGTGGACCCGTCTGAGGTTGGCACTGCTCGAGAGCGGGCAGCTCACGGAGGTCGCACTTGGCCCACTCGATCGCTCCGCCACGGCGGCGCTGGCCGGGCAGCTCGCAGAGGGTGATCTGAGTCCGGCACAGATCGAAGCGGTCTTCGAAGAAACCAGCGGGAATCCCCTGTTCGTGGTCGAGGCCATGCGGGCGGGCTTCCTTGAGAACGGAGGACGTTCGGCAGGATCCCGATCGGGGGGAGGGAAATCGTTGACGCCCCGGGTGCAGGCCGTGATCCAGTACCGACTCTCCCGGCTTTCGTCTCCAGCGCGCAAGGTCGTCGACATCGCGGCCGCGATCGGACAGCCGTTTACGATCGACGTTCTGTTATCCGTCGGGAACGGAGATGAAGACGTCTTGGTCCAGGCCATCGACGAGCTCTGGCAGCGCCGCGTCCTGGTTGCGCGCGGTGCCGGCGGGTACGACTTCAGCCACGACAGGTTGCGAGAGGTGGCCTACGATGCGATCGGACCGGCCCGCCGGGCACTGCTTCACCGGCGAGTAGCCAACGCGCTCGAGACAGCCTTTGCACTCGATCTCGACCCGGTGTTTGGCCGGCTGGCGGTGCACTACGAGCTGGCCGGCCTGGCGGATCCCGCGGTCTGCTATTACGAGCAAGCGGCCCAGGTCGCTCGTCGCACCTTCGCCGATGAGGAAGCGATCCGCCTGTTGGCCCGTGCCCTGACCCTGCTGTCGAGCCTGCCGGAGGGTGCGGCGAGTGACGAGCGGGAGCTGAAGCTTCAGATCGCGCTGGGCGTATCGGCGGCAGCGGTGCGGAGGTGGGGGGCGGAACAGGCCGGGGCGGCTTTCACCCGCGCCTCTGAGCTGTGCGGTGGAAGGCTGGTTCCGGAGCTGGTGACTGCCATGTGGGGATTGGTCGCCTTCCATGGCGTGCGGGGAAACGTGAAACGTGCGCTCGAGGTCGCCGAGCCATTCACCAGGCTCGCCAGCGCGGAAGGCGATCCCGATGCCGTGATGGTGGGCGAGTACAATCTGGCGTTCTGCCACTTCCATCTCGGAGAGATGCCGGAGGCAGCACAGCACCTGAACCGTGCCGCCGAAGACACACACCTCGGGAGACAGTTCATGACGTTTCCCCTGGGCGTGCTCGTCCTCCTCTACGAGGCCCACGTTATGTGGCACACGGGCGAGGAGGACCGTGCTCTTTCATGCGCGCGTGAAGCGCAGTCGCTTGCCGAAGGATCGGCCAGCAGTCCTTTCGGTACAGTGATCGCGCTGGCGTACGCCGCGATGCTGTCTCAATTCCGCGGTGAGGCTCAGGCGACACGGGAGGCGGCGGAATCCACGATCTCCCTGTGCGAGGAATACGGAGTGACCTATTACCACGCGTGGGCGACAATCCTCCTGGGTTGGTGCGTGGGCGTGGGTGGAGAGCCCGAGCTTGGGATCGCGGAGATCGAACGTGGACTGACCGAGCTCGACGCATCGGACGCATATCTGAGACGTCCCTACTATCTGGGACTGAAGGCGGACCTGCATGCACGGGCCGGAGACGTACAGCGCGGCCTGCGGATAGTCTCGGAGGCGCTGACCGCTGGGCGGGAAAACGGGGAGCGGTGGTGTGAGCCGGAACTGCTCCGGCTTCGGGCGGAGCTATTGGCCCTGGAGGGCGATCGAGCCGAAGCGGCCCACAGCTACAGTGAGGCGCTGGCGCTTGCCCAGGAGCAGGGATCGCACGCCGTGGCAGCTCGCGTGTCAACCGAATTGAAAGAGCTCGAGCACGGGAATCCGGCGGGCGCGTGACGCGGATCCCCAGTGGGACCCCAGCACCCGATCCCCTCAAAGCCACGGACCCTAACACGCAGGAGAATGATATGTCGGACACCGAAGTAAGCATCGCCGCCGCCGACGATGCGTTCATGGACGCCTTCGCGCAGGGTGACGCGGCGGGAATCGCGGATCTCTACACGGACGACGGCCAGCTCTTCCCGACCCACAGCGACGTCATCTCGGGACGCGCGGCCATAGAAGGCTTCTGGAAGGGAGCCATGGATATGGGGATCGCCTCTGCCATTCTGGAGATGGCCGAGCTGGACGACCTCGGTGACACGGCGATCGAGACCGGGCAATACACGCTGGTCGCGGGCGATGGTCAGACCCTGGACCGGGGCAAATACCTGGTCGTATGGAAGAATGAAGGCGGCGCCTGGAAGCTTCATCGCGACATCTGGAACTCGAGCGCATCTCAATAGCCGACTGCGATCGCCCTCTCCACCGTTTGCCTGTCACTTGAACAGGACCGAGTATTCTGCGTCTTTAGTGCGGGGCGCGATTCCGTAACCAGGGCACGAATACGGTATGAAGAAGCTGATCGAGGAGATCCACCGCCGCTCGCTTTGGCAGGTGCTCGGCATCTACCTGGTGGGTGCGTGGATCGGGTACGAGGTAATACAGAGCCTGACCGAAGGCCTCGGCCTGCCCGAGTGGTTTCCGGGGCTGGCCGTCGTGCTCTTCATCATCGGTCTTCCGGTCGTGCTCGCGACCGCCTTCGTACAGGAGGGCGTCGGCTCGAGGCCCACGGTAGAACAACCTGCCCCGGCTGACGCCAGCCACGAGTCGCCCACCTCCGCTTCGCCCGGGACGTTCTTCACCTGGCGCAATGCGATCGGAGGCGGGGTAGTCGCCTTCGCCCTGTGGGGAGTGGTGGCGACCGGATGGCTCCTGTTGGGGGGAGGTCGAACGCCGGGCGAGATCACCGAAGTGGCCGAAGCCTCCATGTTCGATTTGCGCTCGATCGCGGTCCTTCCGTTCGCCAGCGTTCGCACCGACGAGGAAAGCCAGGCGTTCGTCACCGGCGTGCACGACGATCTCCTAACCCAGCTCTCCAAGATCGATTCGCTCACCGTGATCTCCCGCACCTCGGTCATGAAGTACAGGGATGGAGAGCAGAGCATCCCGGAAATCGCCGGAGAGCTGGGCGTGGCTACCGTTCTGGAGGGTGGCGTGGACCGGGCAGGGGACCGGGTCCGCGTGAACGTCCAGCTCATCGACGCGCGCACCGACGCGCACCTGTGGGCGGAGACGTACGACCGGGAGCTGACCGTCGCCAACGTCTTTGCCATTCGCACGGACCTGGCCAAGAACATCGCGGCGGCCCTGCGGGCGGCGCTTACCCCGGAGGTGGAAGAGCGCATCGAGGCTCGACCGACCGAAAGCCTCGATGCCTACGACGTGTACGTTCGGGCGCACTTCCTCGGGGCCAAGGGCTCGCTAATTCGCGAAGATCTCGAACGAGCGGTCGAGCTCTACGGGCAGGCGATCGAGCTGGACCCGGACTTCGCCGAGGCGTATGCCGGTCTCGCGGAAGCATACCTCAATCTGCACGGCCGAGGCTACCTGGCCGATAGCGATGCACTGCCGGCGGCCGAGGCGGCGGCGTTGAAGGCGCTGGATCTGGACGAATCACTGGCGTCGGCCCACCTGGCACTGGCTGGGTTTCTAACGACGACTGTCCGTTTCGACGAAGCCGAGCGAGAAGCCCTCCGGGCGATCGAGCTGGCCCCGGGTGACGCGAAGGCTCACGCCGACTACAGCGGTCTGCTCCTGACTCTCAAGCGTTTCGATGAGTCGGTTGCCGCCGCCCGCAGGTCGCTCGAGCTAGACCCGCTGTCGACGGTCGGGCGCCGGAATCTGGCCGCGAAGCTCATGTTCGCCCGCGCCTACGAGGATGCGATCAGGGAAGCCGATCTTCTCCTCGAGCTGGAGCCGGATAACGCCGACGCTCTGTACTTCAAGGGTGTTTCCGAGGCGCTCATCGGCGAGTACGAGGGCGCCGTCATGCAGCTCCACCAGGCGATCGAGCTCAACCCGGACGACCCGTACTATCCGCCGGCGCTGGCGTA
>JBDHFS010000021.1:0-18901 GCA_039590285.1 Gemmatimonadota bacterium | reverse complement strand
CACCTCTGGAGGCAGCGTGACATCGGTCTACGTATTCGGCGGTATCATGGCGATCCTGGTCGCGGCGGTGATCTTCGCCCCGCTCGTGGAGGGACGGCGCCGCGGCGGAGAGGGAGTCCCCGACTCTGCCGGCCAGCGCAAGGAGCACGCTATAGAGGCGCTTCGCGAACTCGAGTTCGAGTACCAGACCGGCAAGGTGTCGGAGGAAGACTACGGGCGGCTGCGCAGCCGGTACGCCCGCGAGGCCTTGGCGGCCCGCGACGAGCTAGGTGAAACGATAGAGGCCGGAGCCTGCGCGACCTGCGGCTCGAGCGTCAAGGATGGCGCCAAGTTCTGCTCTCGATGCGGCGCTCAGCTGAGCTGAGATGGGTTCCGGGCCGATGAGTCTCAGATCCGTGGACCTCCGATCCGACACGGTCACGCGACCCGCGAGCGGGATGCGTCGTGCCATGGCCGAAGCCGTCGTGGACGATGACGTTCTTGGAAAGGATCCGACCGCAGACGCTCTCGAACGCCGCGTGGCGGAGCTCATGGGCAAGGAGGCGGCTCTCTTCTTTCCGTCGGGAACGCAGGCCAACCAGACGGCGATTCTCCTTCACACGCGACCGGGCAGCGAAGCCGTGTGCGAGGCCGAGTCGCACGTGTTTCACTACGAGCTGGCTGACGTGGCCTGGCTGGCGGGTGTTCAGCTGTACCCGGTGGAGTCCGACCGCGGCAACCTCGCGGCAGTCGACGTGGCTGCGGCTGTGAGGCCCGGTGACCGGCACCACCCGATCACCACCCTGGTGTGCGTGGAGAACACTCACAACATGCACGGCGGAGCCGTCGTCCCGCTGGAGACGATGCACCGGATCCGGGAGCTCGCCTGGGAGCGGGGTCTTCCCGTGCACCTCGACGGAGCCCGTCTGTGGAACGCGGCCGCCGCCTCCGGGACGACACTGGCCGCCTTCGCCAGTTGCGCGGACACGGTCATGGTATCGCTGTCGAAGGGGCTCGGTTGCCCGATCGGGTCGATTCTGGCTGGCCCGGAGCTCTTGATTCGCGAGGCCTGGTCCGTTCGCAAGCGTCTTGGAGGCGGTATGCGCCAGGTGGGCATCCTGGCGGCGGCCGGACTATGGGCACTGGATCACAATCTGGACCGCCTGCCGGAGGATCACGCGCGGGCCTCGCGGTTGGCCTCCGGCTGCGACGGTATCGGGGGTCTGAGAGCGGATCGACCCGATACGAACATCGTGATGATCCATATCGATCGGGACGACCTGGATTCCGAAACCATATCCGGCCGTGCCGCGGAGCGGGGAGTACTGATCCTGCCGTCGGGGGCTTCCCGGCTCAGAGCCGTGACTCACCTGGATGTAGACGATGACGGTATCGAGCACGCGATCGAGGTTCTTCGCGACGCGTCAGCTTGATCCGGTGCGGCGCGGTCAGTCCCCGTCGGGCATTGGGATCCACGCCAGAGTGAGTCGGTGTACCGCGATGTCCGACTTCCGCGGCGCCACCCGGACTTCTTCAAGCTCCGCTGCGTCCACGGAGTAGATGGCCCTCAGCTCGTCCACTTCCCGCTGGAGCTCACGGTCCATCTCCTCCCGCCTGGCCCGAGCCGCTGCCAGGTTCTCCTCCGCCCGGCGCACGTCGTCCCGTTCCCGCGAGGCACGTCCGGCCCCGCGCATGGCTGTCGTGGCGCGGCCCACGCTCCCCCGCGACACCTTCTTCCTGCCGATGAGTGCGTCCAGGACCGTCGCGCCGACGGAGATGGCCGTCTGCATCTTCTGCTGCGAGTATTGAGATGTCTCTCTCTCCACCCTCTCCTCTGCGCGTCCGATAGCCGCGTCCAGCCGGACGAGCTTGGCAGCGTATCGCTTTCTCAGCTTGTCCAGGGCCTCATCTCGGATCTCGCGAACGGCCTCGCGCACGCGAATCCGGAAATCCGCCTGGGACTCGCCCACCTCCGACGCCAGCTTCGGGGCCCGGCATCGCCACATGTGGAGCGGTCGCTCCCGGTACAGATGTCCCTTGAGCGCGCTGGACCACGATCGATAGCTGGATCGCTGAGCGGCGCGGGCCGGGAGCGGCGCGAATCCGATAAGCGGGTCCGGCGATGGGACCAGGCGGAGGGGCTCCTCCGACACCCGTGAATCCCGCCACGGATCCGGCATCACCTCTTCGTCGAGAGGGGCCAGGCACACGACTCGCCGCCACTCGTCGACTCCCAGCGCGGTCCGGCTGTAGTGCAGATCTGCCTCACCAAGCAGAGCGGGACGATACATGGAGCCGCTCCCCTCACCGGTCGGCCGGGCCAGGAACACCTCCTCGATTCCCGGCGGGACCACCGGGCGCTCAGCACGCGTTGGCCCGGGAGTCGGCGCCGAGACTTCTTCCACTGGGGCGCCGGCCGCCGTCTCGCTTCGCGGCGCTTCACGCCGCGGCTCCATGAGTCGCCGGATCTCCGGCCGCGCGAGAGGGCCTCGCAGGTAAGACATCGCCCAGCGGGTGCGGAACAGCACGGGTCCATCTTCGTGCACGTTGTTGAGCAGGAAGACCCGGCTGTCCAGGCCTGCCAGGACGCGGTCGATCTCCCCACGGTCGAGATTCCGGTTCCCGAAAGCCGCCGCACCCTCGAGTCCGTCGAGAACGCGCGCCTTGTCTCGCTCCGTCTGCAGGCGGCCCAGGAACCAGGTGCCTGCGTTACTCAGCGCCTTGTAATCCAGGTCGACCGGGTTCTGCGTGGCGAGCACGACCCCGAGTCCAAACGCGCGCGCCTGCTTGAGGAGCGTCAGCAGCGGTGGCTTGGAGGGAGGCATCCGAGTCGGTGGCAGATAGCCGAGCACTTCGTCCACATAGAGAATCGCCCGCAGGCTGGACGTACCTGGACGCGTGCGAATCCACGCCAGCAGCTCGTTGAGCACCACCGTGACGAAGAACATGCGTTCCGGCTCGCTCAGATGCGCGATCGACAGGATCGAGACCCGCGGCTGTCCGTCTCTCGTCCACAACAGCCGGCGCATATCCAGCTGCTCTCCGTCCATCCACGCCTGAAATCCAGGCGCCGCGAGGAGGTTGTTCAGTTGCATGGCCAGCTCGAAGCGTTCCTTCTCTGGATAGAAGGAGTCCAGTTCCAGCACTCCCACGCGCTCGAACCCCGGATCCTGTACCGAGCGGATGATGCCCGCGAGTTCCAGGTCTCGACCGTCCCGCCACGCGCTGTCCACGATGTGCGACAGCAGAATATGCTCGCGGCTGTGCAGGGGGTCTGCCTCCACACCTGCCAGAGCGAGGACGGCGGACACCGTCGAGGAAACGCGCTGCTGGAGCGCATCAGGATCGTCGAGGAGTGCCGCGCCGGGTGCCGTGAGCGACCGCAGGACGGCCAGCGGCAGGCCGTGGCCGGCGCCCGGCGTGTAGATAGCGAAGTCCGCGGCTTCCCGCAGAGCGGCGATCCGCGCCCCATCCTGTCCCCATTCTGCCAGCCCCTGTCGCCACTTCGCGGCCTCCCTCCGGGCCAGTGCGTCCGGGTCGATGCCATCGCGCTCCGCCCTCGCCTCGTCAATCCACGGCCGGAAGTCACCCGCCGCGAGATCCGGGAAGGTCAGCAGCAGGTTGCCCAGATCTCCCTTCGGGTCGATCGCGATCGCCGGAATACCGTCCAGTGCCGCCTCCTCGAGAATCGAGAGACACAGGCCCGTCTTGCCACTTCCGGTCATACCGACTGCGACGGCGTGGGTCGTGAGGTCACGCGCGTCGTATAGCAGAGCGGGGCCCAGCCCGCCGGGATCCGTCACATCGACCTGACGCCCCAGATAGAAAGAGCCCAGGCTCTCGACGCTGGCGGCCTGGAAGGGTGCTCCGACCTCGCTCATCGGGAAACGCTCCGGGGTTGAGAATGGACGAAACGCGGTACCGGTATCCTGCTCCCGCCCCGACCGGCGGGCAAGGCGGTGTCTCCGCTGGCGAAGCCGCCGCGGGCTCCGCATGATTGAGGCGACGATGAGAGCCACGGGGCAGGTTCGGGTGGCACGTCTGCCAGAAAACCGAACAAATTGCGAAAGTCACAACCCCCCCGTATACTGGCTTTCGTAGTTCGACATCAACGGCTCCACAGGACGAGGCGGCAATGGGACTCGAGCTGAGCGAAGATCGGAGGAAGGCGCTTTCCGTGGCGATCAACCAGATCGAACGGCAGCATGGGAAGGGCGCGATAATGCGGTTGGGCTCAGACAGGGCACGAGTCCGGACCGAGTCGATTTCCACGGGTGCGCTGTCGCTGGACCACGCGACGGGGATTGGTGGCGTGCCCCGAGGCCGTGTCACGGAGATCTACGGGCCCGAGTCGTCGGGCAAGACGACGTTGACCCTGCATGTCATCGCCAACGCTCAGAAGGAAGGCGGAGTCGCCGCGTTCGTGGATGCGGAGCACGCGCTGGACGTCGCGTACGCGGGCAAACTGGGAGTCGACGTGGAGAATCTGCTGGTCTCCCAGCCGGACACGGGCGAGCAGGCTCTGGAGATAGCGGAAGTGCTGGTGCGCTCCGGGGCGCTGGATGCTGTGGTCGTGGACTCCGTAGCGGCGCTGGTCCCGCGAGCGGAGATCGAAGGCGAGATGGGCGACTCCCACGTGGGTCTGCAGGCACGCCTCATGTCGCAGGCTCTACGAAAGCTGACCGGAGCGATCGGGCGATCGAGCACCGCGGTGATCTTCACGAACCAGATCCGCGAGAAGATAGGCGTCATGTTCGGAAATCCCGAGACCACGTCGGGTGGCCGGGCGCTCAAGTTCTACGCGTCGCTCCGCATGGACATCCGGAGGATCGCGTCCATCAAGGACGGCAACGAGCAGGTCGGCAACCGCACCCGAGTGAAGGTCGTGAAGAACAAGTGCGCCCCTCCGTTCAGGCAGGCGGAGTTCGACATCATGTTCAACGAGGGCATCAGCCGGAACGGCATCCTCGTGGACATCGGAGAAGAGCACGGCATCGTCAAGCGCTCCGGCGCATGGTACTCGTACGGGGACGACGTCCGTCTGGGACAGGGCCGGGAGAACTCGAAGCTGTTCCTGGCCGAGAATCCGGACATTGCGAACGAGCTGGAAGGCCGGCTGCGGGAGGCGCTCGGCCTGGTTACCCCCGTCGAGGAGCCAGGCAACGGCTCGACGGACGGGGAAGCCCCGGCCGAAGTGGAGATCCACGCGTCCCAGTAAGATCCCGAGTGGCCCCTTTGCACGGGCGAGGCCCGGCAGCCGCATGCCCCTGATCACGGCCGTGGAGCCCGTTCGTGGCCGCAAGGGCCGGCTCTCTATCCATGTGGACGGAGAGTTCCTGTGCACTCTTCCCGAAGAGCTCGGCCACCTCTTCGAGCTGCGAGTGGGGGAGCCGCTCGATACGGAGCGGTTGCAGGAAGTCCTGCGGGAGTCCGAGCGCTCGGAGGCCATGGACGCGGCCATCCGTTACCTCTCGTATCGTCCGCGCACCCGCCTTGAGCTGACCCGCCACCTAAGAACGCGCGGTCACGCCGCCTGGGTGGATCACGTTATGTCCCGCTGCGACGAGCTGGGGTACGTGGACGACCGAAGGTACGCCGCCGCCTTCGCCCGGGAGCGAATACGCCTCCGGCCCCGCGGGCTCCCCCGGATCGTTTCCGAGCTCCTGGCTAAAGGCATAGAGCGACACACTGCGGAGCTGGCCGCGCGCGAGGCGTTGGAGGAGGAGGGTTTCGATGAAGCGGACCTGCTTCGGCGTGCGGCCGAGCGAAGAGCGCCGGCCGTAAGACATCTCGACCCAGACGCTGCTCGCAATAGACTCGCGAGCTACCTGCTCAGGCGCGGTTTCAAGTCCAGTGCCGTGTGGCCGGTGGTGCAGGAGCTGGTGAAGGACGTAGATCCGGACTCCCGCACCGGCTGAAGGGCTGTCCGGGCGGATCCGCCAGGCCGATTGTAACCGACCTCCCGGCGAGGCATATTTACCGGATACTCGCGATCCCGCCGGGACCGCACCCAACGGAGCCAACACGCACCGCAGGCGATATGAAGTCAAGCGAAATACGGTCGAGCTTCATCGAGTTCTTCGAGCGCAACGGACACCTGCCACTGGCCAGCGGATCCCTCGTGCCGGAGGATGATCCGACCCTCCTGTTCACGAACGCTGGGATGGTCCAGTTCAAGCGCGTGTTCCTCGGAGAGGCGGAGCGACCGGCGGCACGCGCCGTGACGTCGCAGAAGTGTCTGCGGGTGAGCGGCAAGCACAACGACCTGGAGGAAGTCGGGCGTACGGCGCGCCATCACACGTTCTTCGAGATGTTGGGCAACTTCTCGTTCGGCGACTACTTCAAACGAGATGCGATCGGCCTGGCGTGGGAGTGGGTCACCGGCGAGCTGGGCATGGACCCGAGCCGCCTGTGGGCGACCGTTCACCACACCGACGACGAGGCGGCTGCCCTGTGGCCGGAGTTGACGGAGATTCCTCCCGAACGCGTATTCCGATTGGGAGACAAGGACAATTTCTGGCAGATGGGTGACACGGGCCCCTGCGGCCCGTGCTCCGAGATCCACTACGACCTGCGGCCCTCGGGAGCGCCGATCGACCTGACGCCCGAGCAGTTCAACGAGCTCGGGGAAGCGGACGAGTTCATGGAGATCTGGAACCTGGTCTTCATGCAGTTCGAGCGCTCGGCCACGGGCGATGTGCCTCTGCCGGCTCCCTCGATCGACACCGGCGCCGGCCTCGAGCGCATCGCGGCCATCCTGCAGGGAACGAGGACCAACTACCATACGGACCTCTTCCTTCCGATCATCCGCGAGGCAGAGGAGATCGTCGGCCGATCGTATTCGCTGGATCTCGAGGACTGGGACGAGGGACTCCCGTTCCGCGTGCTCGCCGATCACGCCCGAGCCGTCGGATTCATGCTGGCCGACGGCGTATTTCCGTCCAACGAAGGGCGGGGCTACGTGCTGCGGAGGGTCCTGCGCCGCGCCGGGCGCTATGCGTGGTTGCTCGGCAGACGGGAGCCGACCCTGGATCGCCTCGTGGGCGTGGTCGCCGACCTGATGGGCGACGTGTATCCGGAGCTGGTGCACCGGCGGGACCACCTCGTGCGCACCACGCGGGCCGAAGAGGAGCGCTTCCTCGCAACGATCGACGCGGGCATGGGTCGATTCGAGGAGCTGGCGCCATCCGGAGGCGACGGGACGATCGGCGGCGAGGAGGTCTTTCGCCTGTACGACACGTATGGCTTTCCGCTGGACCTGACGCAGCTGATGGCATCCGAGAGGGGCTATACGGTTGATGTCGAGGGTTTCGAGAAAGCGCTCGAAGAGCAGCGCCGGCGCTCACGGGAAGACCGGCGAACGGTGGGCGAGGGTGGAGATTTGAGCGAGGAGACCGTCGCGGAGGCTCGAGCCGTGACGGCTGACGGTGAGCAGGAGTACGTGGGCTACGAAGAACTTCGCGTCGAGACGCCGGTCCTCGCGCATCGGAGCCTCGACGGCGTCCATGTCTTCATCCTGGCCGCCAATCCCTTCTATTCCGAAGCCGGCGGCCAGGTGAGCGACCAGGGACACATACGCGGAAAGGACTGGGAGCTTCTCGTCGAGTCGGTCGTGCGAAACGACCGGGCGCAGACCGTCGTAGTCGGAGAGGCGACCCGGGGCGAGCCGGCGGGCGCCGAATCGTCGGTTCTGGCGGTCGTCGACAAGACCGCACGCCGGGACACTGAGCGTAACCACACGGCCACTCACCTCCTCCACGCAGCACTGCGATCCGAGCTGGGGGAGCATGTTCAGCAGGCGGGTTCCCTCGTCGCGCCGGATCGCCTGAGGTTCGATTTCAGCCACACGGGACCGCTGACGGAGTCCGAGCGGCGGCGCATCGAAGAGAGCGTGAACCGGGCCATATGGGAGAACACACCGCTGGAGATCGGACAACGCGACTATCGAGATGCGCTCGAATCAGGCGCCATGGCGCTGTTCGGAGAGAAGTACGGGGACGTGGTGCGGGTGGTCGAGATTCCCGGAGTGAGTCTCGAGCTCTGTGGGGGCTGTCACGTGCGGAGCACGGGTGAGATCGCCCTCTTCCGCATCGTTTCCGAAACGGGAGTGGCCGCTGGGATCAGGCGCATCGAGGCGGTGACCGGGGCGTTGGCGTACGGAAGGGTTCTGGAAACCGAAGACCTCGTTTCGGAACTGGCCAACCGACTGCGCGTGGCCCCCGCGGATCTGCCCCGGCGAGTGGAGGAATTGGTGACCGACAGGGAGACTCTGCAGGAACGTTTGAGCCAACAGCACGGCAGGGACGCCCAGGAGATAGTCGACGACGTGGTCGGGCGAGCGATGGACCTGTCGGGCGGTGGGCGCCTCGCGCGTGGCAACGTCGACCTGCCGCCGGGCTCGGACCTGGCCGCGTTTGCCGATCTCGTGCGGGCGCGGCTCGAATCGGGCGCGGCCATCCTGCATGTGAGAACCGGCGAGGATGACAAAGCGGCGTTTCTCGGCGTCGTGACGGACGACTGGATCGGGCGGGGGCTGCGCGCCGGCGATCTGGTGGCCGTGGCCAGCAAGGCGACCGGATCGGGAGGGGGTGGCCGTCCCCATCTGGCGCGTGGCGGAGTAGGCGATCCGGGGAAGGTCGATGACGCTCTACAGATGGCCGTTCGGAAGGCACTTGAGATCGCACAAGCGGGTGCCGCTCAGTGAGCGGAGATCGCACGCGCGAATGGCTCGAGGCGCATGTGCGGGATACGCCTCCCGAGCTCACCGACGAGATCCTGAAGCTGCTTGAGGCCGTGCCGGCGGAGACGCGCTGTGAACCGGCGCGGGCACTGGCGGCGGCGGCCCTGGCCGGGCTGGACGAGGTGGCGAGGGGGTCCGGGAATCGCCGCGAGGCCCTCCGCCTTCTCGCCGCGGATGCGGCGCTCACCTACGCCTTCGAGGCGGCGGCGGAAGTGGGGATCGTGGCAGAGCTGTCCAACGCGGTAGGCCTCGACGGTGAATTGGGACGGAGGCTGACGGTGGAGGCCGGGAACCGGCCCGGGCGGGCGGGAGACATCGAATGAGCGCCCCGCGGCTGGTCGATGTGCACTGTCACCTGGTGCCCGGAGTCGACGACGGTGCACGCGACCTGGACGACGCGATCGGCCAGCTCCAGGCATATCGGGAGGCTGGAATTCTGCGCGTCGTGACGACGCCGCATCTCGCCGCGAGCGCGACGCGCAGCCAGTGGCGGGACGAGATAGACGAGGCGTTCCAATCTCTCGTTCAGGAGGCCACGAAGCTCTTTCCAGAGGTAGAGCTGGGTTGCTCCTACGAGCTCCGATTGGACGACCCAGATTCTGATCTTTCGGACCGGTCGCTGGGTCTGGGCCACGGGAGCGGTCTGCTCGTGGAGTTTCCGATGCTGGCCCTGCCGGCGTATCCCGATCGGATGCTGGAGCTCGTATCGGACGCTGGCTGGATCCCTGTCCTCGCGCATCCGGAGAGATACATGGGTGTCGAGCGGGCATACGAGTGGATCGCGCACTGGCGCGAGTTGGGGGCGGTGATGTGCGCCAACGCCGGAAGTTTGTGGGGCGAGCACGGAGGTGAGGCACAACGGGTCTTGCGCCGCATGCTGGCGGACGGAGCGGTGGACCTCATCGCTTCCGACAACCACGCCCGTCCCCACAGGGCGGCCACGGTCCGGCAGGCATGGGACTACCTGATGGAGGCCGGTTGCGAGGAGCAGGCAGCGCTCCTCACGGCCACGAATCCAGCCGCTATTCTGAACGGCGAGCCGCTCATCCCGGTGCCCCCCGGAGAACCGCGGGCTGGCTGGGTGGACCGACTGCGGCGCATGATGACAGGAGGCTGAGTTGAGCTCCGACGCGATGGCCAGGATTCGTGACCATTTCACAGGACTGGCCAGGGCGGCCCAGGCGACGGAACAGGTCGCCGAGGCGGCGGCCGGTTACGCAGACATGGTCCGTGACACGCTGGCCGGGGGAGGGAAGCTCCTCTTCGCAGGCAACGGGGGCAGCGCGGCGGCCGCCGAGCACATCGCCACCGAATACGTCATCCGCCTGCGTCGTGACAGGAAGGCCCTACCGGCCCTGGCGCTCACCGGAAGCATACCCATGCTGAGCGCCGCGGCGAACGACCTCGGCTACGAGCGCGTGTTCGCGCGTGCCCTGGAGGCCCATGGACGGCCGGGCGATCTGCTCGTGCTGCACTCGACGAGCGGTAACTCCCCCAATCTCCTGGAGGCTGCCGCGGCCGCGAGGGACATGGGTGTGACCACCGTGGCTCTTCTCGACAGGGACGGCGGCCGGCTTGGCTCCCTGGTGGACCTCGCGATTCGTGTTCCGGCCGACGAGCCGGCCCGGGTGCAGGAGCTGCAGCTCGCCGTGGAGCACGCCGTGGCCGAAGTGGTTGAGGCGTGGATCGCCGCGGACGGTGTCCATTCATGAACCCGCGTGAGAGCGCTCGAGCGCCACTGGTCCTTCCCGGGATACAGGGCAGGACCGCCCTCGTCACCGGTGGCTCGCGCGGTATCGGCCGCGCCGCCGCGGTGTGGCTCGCCCGCGCGGGGGCACACGTCGGGATCGGATACCGCGCGGACTCGGAAGCGGCCTCGCGGGCCCTTTCCGAGATTCGCCAGGTGACGAGCGACAGGGAGCCGTGGGCCGAATCCGCGGATCTGGCAACGGAGGAGGGCGTCTCCGTCCTGTTCGCGCGCGTGGACCGGGAGTTCAACGGAAAGCTGGACATCCTCGTCGCCAACGCCGGAATCTGGAACGCCGCGCCGCGACCCCTGGTGGATATGGAATCCGACGAATGGCGGGCCATGCTGGATGCGAATCTCACGTCTGTGTACCTGACGACCCGGTCCGCGGCTCGCCGCATGGAAGAGGGTGGCCGGATCATCCTCGTCTCTTCCACGGCGGCCCAGCGCGGCGAAGCCGGCCACTCGCACTACGCGGCGTCGAAGGGCGCGGTCCAGTCTCTCGTGAAGTCGGTGGCCGTGGAGCTGGGGGGGCAGGGGATCACGGTGAACGCGGTGGCTCCGGGTTGGGTGGACACGGACATGACGGCCGTGGTGCTTCGCGGTGCCGAGCGGGATCGAGTACAGCGGGAGATCCCGCTCGGCCGCATCGCATCGCCCGCCGACGTGGCCGGGCCTATCATATTCCTGGCCAGCGACCTGGCCCGCCACATGACCGGGGAGGTTCTGAACGTCAACGGCGGGAGTGTGCTGTGCGGCTGAATCTCGGGGGCATCGCGTGAGCGAAGGTCTCGTGTTCCATCCACCCGCGGGACTGTTGGACATCGCCGACCGTCTGGAAGCGGCTGGCTACGAGGCGTGGGCCGTCGGAGGAGCGCTGCGAGACGCTCACCTCGGACGCCCGCGTGCCGACTGGGATCTGGCCACCGGAGCTCGGCCCGAGGAAACTCGCTCCCTGTTCGAGCGAACGGTTCCCTTGGGTGTGGAGCACGGTACGGTCGGAGTGCTCGCCGCCGACGGGACGATGTTCGAGGTCACCACGTTCCGCCTCGATATGGCTACCGACGGGCGGCACGCCGTCGTCGAGTTCGCCGATACGGTGGACGATGACCTCGCGCGTCGCGACTTCACGATCAACGCGATGGCCTGGCGCCCCGCCACCGACGAGCTGCGGGATCCGTACGGTGGATCGGACGACCTCGCCGCGAGGATTCTTCGTGCCGTGCGCGGTCCCGAGCTCCGCTTCGCCGAAGACTACCTGCGTGTCTTGCGCGGACTCCGGTTCGCGGGTGCCTACGAGCTGATGATCGAGGCGGACACGTGGACGGCGCTCCGTGATGCGGTCCCGTTCCTGGACCGGCTCTCGGCCGAGCGCGTCCGAGAGGAGATGTTGAAGGTGCTGGCCACGAAGACGCCGTCGAGGGCCCTGCGCCTGTACCGGGAGTCCGGCGCTCTCGGGAGCTGGTATCCGGAGCTCGCGGCGGCCGACGAGGCCCTGTGGGAGAGTGCCCTGATGGCTGTGGACGCCCTTCGCCCGTACCGTTCGTTCCTTCGCGTCGTCAGGCTCCTCCTGGCGGCGGACGGCGGTTCGGACGGGGTCCAGAGGGAGGGAGCCGCCGAGACCATACTCCGGCGGCTCAAGTTCTCCAACGCCGAGATACGCCGCGGGAAGCATCTGGCGTACCACTACGTGCCGCTCGTCAATCCGGCCGACAGCGCCGCGCGGCTCCGGGAATGGCTGCACGAGGTGCGCGAGGACCAGGCGCGCGACCTGTTTCGCCTCCACTTCGCGACGGGACGGGCCAGTGGTTCCGAGGAGAGCTGCCGGGCGCTTCTGTACACGTGGGCACGGGTGCACGACGAGCTAGTGCGCCGGCCGCCCGTGACGCTCGGCGATCTCGCCGTAGGCGGCGATGATCTGCTGGAGCTGGGCCTTCCCCGTGGACCTCTGGTCGGCCTGATGCTCGACGAGCTCCTGGCCCAGGTGCTGGAGGCCCCCGAGGCCAACGAGCGCGAGGAGCTCCTCGGACGGGCGCGCGAATTGATCGAGCTCGGGGGCCTGGATCGGCTGGAAGACGGACGGAGCGAATGACGAGCGAGCCGGACCTTTTCGGACCGGATGCCGGACGCCGGACCCGCGACCCGCTGGCGGCCCCGCCGGGAGCTCCCCTCGCTGCGCGGATGCGGCCACGAGGGCTGGAGGAGTTCCTCGGACAGGCCGAGCTCGTGGGAGAGGGCGGAGCTCTGCGTGAGCTGATCGAGCGAGATCGGGTGCCAAGCCTGATCTTCTGGGGCCCACCGGGATGCGGGAAGACCACACTGGCCGGCATCATCGCCGCCCACGCCGGCGCACGCTTCGAGCCCTTTTCAGCCGTTACAGAAGGTATCGGCAGGGTGCGGGAACTCATCGCGCAGGCAGCGGAGCGACGGCAGGCCTCGGGGAGGAACACCATCCTGTTCGTGGACGAGATCCACCGATTCAACAAGTCCCAGCAGGATGCTTTTCTTCCACACGTGGAGGCCGGGACCGTCACCCTCATCGGCGCCACCACCGAGAACCCGAGCTTCGAGGTTGTCGGCCCGCTCCTCAGCCGCACGCGGGTGCTCGTTCTCCAACCGCTGGGTGCGGATGAGATCGCGACGCTGTCTCGCCACGCTCTGGCGGACACCGAGCGCGGACTCGGTCCTCGCGGCCAAACGATCGACGACCAGGCGCTCGAACGTCTCGCCGAAGCGGCCGATGGAGACGCCCGGCGCGCTCTCAATGCCCTCGAGACGGCAGCCGAGCTGGTTCAGGAGAATGGTGTGATCGGTACGGCGGAGATCGAGGCGGCGCTTCAGCGGCGGTTCGCCAGGTACGACAAGGGTGGGGAGGAGCACTACAACCTCATCTCGGCTCTCCATAAGGCGATCCGCGGCTCCGATGCCGACGGGTCCCTGTATTGGCTGGCACGCATGCTCGACGGGGGTGAAGACCCGATGTTCATCGCGCGCCGGCTTGTCCGCATGGCCGTCGAGGACGTGGGTCTGGCCGATCCCGCCGCCCTGCAGGTGTGCGTAGCCGCACGCGACGCGTATCACTTCCTGGGCAGCCCCGAGGGTGAGCTGGCTATCGCTGAGGCCTGCGTCTACCTGGCCGGCGCCCCCAAGTCCAATCGGCTGTATCGGGCGTTCGGCACGGCCACCCGCGCCGCTCGAGATACACCGGCGGAGCCCGTCCCCCTGCACATTCGTAACGCTCCCACGGGTCTCATGAGGGACCTGGGTTACGGAGCGGGTTACCGGTACGATCACGACTGGGACGAAGGTGTAGCTCCACAGTCGTATTTGCCCGAAGCGCTGGCAGGGCGGGTGTTCTACGAGCCCGGGGACCGGGGGCTGGAGAGGGACATCGCCGGCCGGTTGCAGCGTGCGCGCGATCTCAGATCCGCGACATCGCTCCACAAGGAGACGTCCGACGACTGATCTGATCGAGATCCAGGTGCCGGCCGAGCGGGCCGTTCTGGTGGGCGCACCGCGCATGGATGAGCCCCAGCTCCTCGTGGACGAGCACCTCGAAGAGCTCGAGCGCCTGGCCGACACCGCGGGCGCGAAAGTCTCGGACACCATCGTTCAGCGGCTCGAAGCCCCACATCCGAAGCTGTACATCGGGCGCGGCAAGGCCCAACAGCTGCGGGTTTCCGCCGATCGGACGGACGCGAGCCTCGTCATCTTCGATGAGGATCTCAGCCCCGCGCAGGGCTCCGCCCTCGAGAAGGCGCTCGGCGTGAGAGTGATGGACCGGACCGAGCTGATTCTCGACATCTTCGCTCTTCGCGCTCGAACGGCTGAGGCCCGAATGCAGGTGGAGCTGGCTCAGCTCCAGTACATGCGCCCGCGTTTGAAGCGAATGTGGAACCACCTGTCTCGGATTCAGGGTGGCATCGGGATGCGGGGTCCGGGCGAGACCCAGCTCGAGACGGACCGACGGCTGATGGATCGCCGCATCTCGCGGCTTCGTACAGAGCTGGAACACATCGCCCGCTCGCGCAGTACCCGGCGGCGCCAACGGCGAAGGGAGTTCCGAGCCGCTCTCGTCGGATACACCAACGCGGGGAAGTCGTCCATTCTGAGAACCCTTTCGGGTTCAAACCTGTTCGTCGAGGATCGCCTGTTCGCGACCCTGGATTCGGCGACGCGGGTCGTAGAGCTGGACGCGGGCTACAGAGCCCTGATGACGGACACCGTGGGCTTCATCCGGAAGCTGCCGCACCATCTGGTGGCCTCATTCCGGGCCACGCTCGAGGAGGTCAACGAGGCGGACGTGCTGCTGCATATCGTGGACGCCTCGGCGCCCGGCTGGGAGAATCAGGTCGAGGCCGTCGTCCAGGTTCTGAAAGAGCTGGGTGTATCGGACGCCGGGACGGTCATGGTATTCAACAAGACGGATCGGCTCACGCACGCGGAGGAAGACAACCTGCGCCACCGCGTGACCGTCGACTGGCCGGTCCACGTGTTTACTTCCGTCGTCGAGGCCGGGGGACTCGAGTCTCTTCGCTCTCTGCTACTGGGCCAGCTGCGTGACCGGCGACCGACCGTGCGGCTGGAGATTCCGGTCACGGACGGCCGAACCCTGGCGGAGGCGTATCGTGAAGGGGAGGTGCTGGACCGGACAGAGACCGAGCGCACCGTCATTCTGACGGCGCGCGTGCCCGCTCCCGTGCTGGGTCGGTGGCGGCGAAAGCCTGGAGTCACGGTGGAGCGGCTGGACTTCGCGTGATCGTTGCCGGTCGAAGACTCTCGACCTGTCCCGCGGCCCACTGTATCGTGTCGCGACGCGACACAGGCGGGAGGTGACCTTTCCATGCGTCTCTACATCAACGTCGATCACGTGGCCACCGTCCGGGAAGCCAGGCAGACGGACGAGCCGGATCCCGTGCGTGCGGCGGTGCTCGCGGAGTTGGGGGGAGCGGACGGCATAACGGTGCACCTGCGCGAGGACCGTCGGCACATTCAGGACCGGGACGTGGAGCTCCTGCTCGGCACGGCGCGAACGCCGGTCAACCTCGAGCTTGCCGTGAACGAGGAAGTCCTGCGGCTCGCGGAGATCTGGACCCCGCACCAGGCCACGCTCGTGCCGGAGAAACGCCAGGAGATCACCACGGAAGGCGGCCTGGATGTCGGAGACGAGACCGCCGATGGGATCGCACGGACCCTCGGCAGGCTTCACGCGCGCGGAATTCGGACGTCTCTGTTCGTCGACCCGGACCCGGATACCGTGCGTCGCTCAGCCGACCTGGGCCCCGCAGCCGTCGAACTTCATACGGGCGAATACGCGAATGCCCGAACCCCGTCTGCGAGACAGGTTCAGCTCGAGCGGTTGACGGCGGCGTCGGCGCTGGCGCGGGAGCTCGGGTTGGCCGTACACGCCGGCCACGGTCTCACATACGAGAACGTGGTGCCCGTGGCGGCGATCGAGGAATGCGAGGAGCTGAATATCGGTCACTCCGTCATCAGCCGGGCGCTATTTACAGGGATGGATAAGGCCGTGGGCGACATGAAGGAGCTGATCCTGCGGGCCCGGGCCGGCTGATTCATGCGCGGCCACGGTGTGAAGACGACGTTCGGCCTCGTTCTGACCGTCGTTCTATTCTGGTGGGTGCTTCGCGACGTCTCCGTCCCTGATGTGTGGCATCGGGTTCGACAGGCCGATCCGTGGCTGCTGGCCGCTGCGGTGCTCGTGGCCACGTTCAGTTTCGTGCTTCGCGCTTTGCGGTGGCGTGTCCTGCTGATCCCGGTTCACAGGGACTCGAAGTTCGACGCCCGGTTCGGGGCGACCTGCATCGGGTTCACGGTGAACAATCTGCTTCCGGCGCGTCTTGGTGAATTCGCGCGCGCGTACGCTCTATCGCGAACCGAAGGCCTGAACCTCGGGGCGTCGATCGCGTCGCTGGTCGCGGAGCGGATCTTCGACGGCCTCGTGCTGGCGTTCTTTCTGTTCGCCACGATCTCGCTTCCGGGGTTTCCTCTCGGCGAGGGAGGCACGGCCGTTCTCGTGCGTCGAATGGCCAATGTGGGCGCGATCGCGTTCGGCGCGGCCTTCCTGCTGATGTGGCTCGCGGCGCGCAACCCGGACCGGTCGATAAGGCTGTTCGAGCGTTCCATAGGGCGTTTCCTCAGCCCGGCCCTCGGCAGGCGCGCCGTGGGCATCATGGCCGGATTCCTGGACGGGTTGGGCGCGCTGCACGACACGGCGATCTTCCTGCGAGCACTGGCGTGGTCCGTCGTCGTATGGCTCAACCTCGCCGCGTCCATCTGGCTCGGACTGCTCGCATTCGACATCACGACACCCGGTTTCTCTGGAGCAGTCTTCCTGCAGTCCGTGATCGCGTTCGCGGTCGCGGCTCCCTCGAGTCCGGGGTTCTTCGGTGTCTTCGAGGCGGCGGCTCGCCTGGGACTCGGTGTGTATGAGGTGGCTCCGACCGACACGGTCAGCTTCGCAACGAGCTACCACATCCTCACGTTCCTGCCGGTGACGCTGATCGGGCTGTGGTATATCCGGCGCTTCGGCCTCACGTGGTCCGAGATGGGACATTCGGAGGAAATCGTGGAAGCGGGCGTGGACAGGGCGGGATCGGACTAGCGGACGGATGGAGATTCGGATCCGGGCGCACGCCAAACTCAACGTCTCCCTGCGGGTTCTGGGTCGGGAGGAGTCCGGCTACCATTCGGTGGAGACCGTCCTGTTGCGCCTCGATCTGGCGGACGAGCTGATCCTGCAGCCGATCGGACCGGGCATCTCACTCGAGGTTCGCGGAGACACTTCGATTCCGGCCGGCGAGTCGAACCTGTGCTGGCGTGCGGCGGATGCGTTCGCGACACGGGGGCGCCTGGCGCCCGACGTGACCATCGAGCTGATCAAGAGGATCCCGGCTGGCGCCGGGCTCGGCGGCGGAAGCGCGGATGCAGCAGCCGTTCTCCAGGGTCTGAACAGGATGGCCGATCAACCTCTCAACGCTGAGGCGCTGGCGCAGATCGGTGGCGGTCTGGGGAGCGACGTCCCCTTCGGCCTCGGCGCGTCGCCCATGGCGCTGGCGTGGGGCAGGGGAGACCGCCTGGTGCCTCTCGATCCGCCCCCTTCGAGGCCGATTCTGATCCTCGTGCCCGATTTCCCGATCGGCGCGGCGGAGGCCTACGGCTGGTTGGCGGAGGACCGTGCTGCGGGGTCGTCGTATCTTCCGCCGGCTGGCTTCGTTCCTCCGACGCGGGCGGTGTCGGACTGGAAGTCGTTGAGGGCGTTGGCGCACAACGATCTCGAGGAGCCCGTCTTCCGCAGACATCCCGAGTTGCGTGGGCTGAAAGGGCGTCTTCTCGATGAAGGAGCGGAGATCGCGCTGCTGTGCGGAAGCGGATCCTGTGTCGCCGGCGTGTTCGCGGTCGCTGCCACGCGAGACGCGGCGGCAGAGGCGCTCGCGCACCAGGCCGATGTGCGCATCATCCGCACGCGAACCCTGGCGGGGACGGCCGGGCCAGCTTGACGGTCCGTCCGTCCGAATCGATTATCGGACCAGGCGGGGCGTGAGCGCCGCGCTGCCCGCACTGGCCCCTCGTCTAAGGGCAAGACTCCGGCCTTTGGAGCCGGCAATCCAGGTTCGAATCCTGGGGGGCCAATGTCTGCCGCCAGCGGCTACTCTTCCGCGGAGAGGACCCGAGTAACGGCCTCGAGCGAGCGGGTCGAGTCGGACCACCCGCCCTCTCCATCTGCCTGGAACAGCTCGGGCAAGTGCAGCGTCCACCAGTCCAGCGCCCGATCACGGTCCCACGGATCGGACACCACGCACCGGGAGAGGCCGCGATACAGCACCGCCGCGTCGGCCGGCCGTTCGTCCGGTTCCTTGGCCAGGCATTCCAGTATCACCTGGTCCAGATCCGGCGGGATCGGCAGCTCGGAGACGTCCGACGGGGGAACGGGCTCCTCCTGCACATGACTCATCAGCATGGCGACCGCCGTAGGGGCTTCGAACACGGTTCGGCCCGTCAGGAGCCAGTACCCCACGCAACCCAGCGCGTACAGGTCGGCCCGACCGTCGACCGTCCGGTTCCCGAGGGCCACCTCGGGTGCCATGTACGCGGGCGTGCCCGTGGTCACGTTGGGGGAGGTGAGATGCGTCAGCTCGGCCCCGTTCCCGGATGTCCTCTTCACGAGACCGAAATCGAGGACCTTCACGAAGTCGACGGCCAGGCCCATTCTCGACGCCACCAGGTTCGATGGCTTGATGTCCCGGTGCACGAGCCCACGATTGTGGGCCTCGCCCAGCGACAGGCAGGCCTGCTTGAGAAGATGTACGACACGCGCGGGCGGTAACGGGCCGAAACGGTCGACCATCTCCTGCAGGTTCAGTCCCTCCAGGAGCTCCATCACGTAGTAGAGCGTCCCCTCATCGGTCAGGCCGAAG
>JBDHFS010000020.1:0-19219 GCA_039590285.1 Gemmatimonadota bacterium | reverse complement strand
CAGCTCGGCATCCGGGTTCCCGCTCACTCCAACGAGGATGCGGGCGAGGTCGAGCTGGAGTACGAGCTTCCCATCGCATGGAACGCGGACGATCGCGTGTGGCTTCTCGACGAGACGATCACCTGGGACGACGTATGGGAGCGGTGGCGCGCCCGCGGCCCGATGAACGAGGAGTTCGTCGGCTCGGTCCGGCGCAGCCGCCTCCAGGTCGAAGGGCTGCTGGCAGCCTGAGGATGCGAACGTGATCTCCCGGCTCGTTCAGATCAGACGATCGGGCTCCGGCCAGCCCGTCCCCGGCCCGGCCGCCGATCCGACGGCGGATGCGGGATACCAGTCCGCGATCGACAGAGATGTGGACTTCTCAGCCGTGTTCGCCGACGTGATCGGTCGCAACCCGGACCTGGTGCTCGAGATACCGGATTGGGAGAACCCTCCGGCGAATCTCGAGGAGCGCGTATGGCGGGCCCTGTACGAGGTGCCGGATCCCGAGTTCCCGATCTCGCTGGTCGATCTCGGGCTCGTGTACGGGGTGGAGTTGGGGGATCCGGCCCCGAACGGCGGGACCCGCGTCACGATCACCATCACGCTGACGGCGACCGCGTGTCCGTGCGTCGAGTTCATCAAGTGGGACGTCCGGGATCGGCTGCTGCTGGAGCCGGGAGTGCAGGACGTGGACGTCCGCATCACGTGGGACCCCCCGTGGACCACGGATCGCATCACGGACAGGGGCCGGGACGCCCTGCGGCGAGCCGGAGTGTCGATCTGAGAACCGTGAACGCGTGTCGCCGGGACGGCGGGACGCAGGGAGAGCGAGCAGCATGGGTCATCTGAGCGGCGAGCACCTGTACGAGATCTTCGCTCGCCAGAAGCGAGAGGACCGCCTGGAGCACATCGGGACCGTATCGGCTCCCAACCCCGCCCTCGCGCGCGCCTATGCGTGGCAGACCTACGACGAACAGAAGTGGTTCGAGATGGTCGTGGCGCCCCGCGAGGCTTTCGAGGCCGTGAACCGGGACGAGGAGCCCTTCACACTCAGCCCGGCGGAGGCTCGATGAGCCCGAACGACGCCCCAGGGTTTCGCACCGCGGACGACGTTCCGGAGGAATCGAGGGAGGACCTCGCGGCCCTTCTGCTCTCTCTGGCCGACAACAAGCGCCTGCTCGGCATGCGGTACTCCGAGTGGCTCCTCGGGGCTCCCACGCTCGAGGCGGGGATCGCGTGCTCCGCGATGGCGCAGGACGAGTGGGGCCACGCCCGGATCCTGTACGCCATGCTCAAGGACTTCGGCGAAGATCCCGGGCGGCTCGAGCACAGGAGAGAGGCGGGCGAGTATCTGAACAGCGAGCTGCTCGACGAGCCGCCGGCGGAATGGACCGGTCTCGTGGCCCTGAACTTCCTGCTCGATGCGGCCCTTTCGGTCCAGTTCGAGTCGCTCAGGGACAGCCGGTTCGAGCCGCTTCACTACAAGGTGCGGAAGGTCCTCGAGGAGGAGCGCTTTCACTTCGAGCACGGCCGCGGCTGGGTCGCCCGGATGACGCAGACTCCTGCGGGCCGCGAAGCTCTCGAGGAGGCGCTGACGCCGGCCTGGCGATCGTGCCTCCGCTGGTTCGGGGCGCCTGACGGAGGCCTGGTGGTGCGGCTCGCGGACGCCGGTTTCTCCGACGCCGGACCCGACGAGCTCCGTGCCCGGTGGCTGGAGCGGACAGGTCCGATCGTGCAGGAAGCGGGTCTCGGGCTCGTGGGGCGGGATGAGGATGGAGCGTGGAGCAGCACCGTGGAGCCGGATTGGGCCGATTGGGACGGCTCTCGCCGGCGATCGGGCGCGGGCGGCCTCAACGCCGAGACGCTGGCCGGAGTGCGAGGCGACAAGAACCGCGCCATGTTGATGGACTGAGAGATGGCGGATTCGAAGGCACGCCGGACGCTAGGGTCGCCGCTTCACAACGCCGCCATGCCGGACGCGGTCGAGTGTCCGTTCTGCCGTGGATCCCAGACGGAACAGTTCTCAGCCTTCGGGAGCGCGCTGTCGGTGAGTCAGTACTATTGTCGCACCTGCCGGACCGTATTCGAGTGGATGAAGAGGAAGGGGAGTCTTCGCTCCCCTGGGTGACCGTAAGGAGAGTAACGTGAGACGCATAGGGATTCTGACGTTCGCGACGATCATGGCCGGATTCCTGTGGACAGTCCCGGCCCACGGGCAGCTTTCCGTCGGCGTGGCTGCCGGAGGCACCTACTCCGACATGGGGGGAAGTCTCATCACCGCGACCGATTCGGACTGGGGCGTTCTACTGGGCGGCTCGGTACGTTTCCGGTACGTGACCAACCTCGCGTTGCAGCTCGAGGGCAACTGGGTCCAGAAGGGAGGGCGGGGAACCGTGGAGGGCGTCGCCCGGGACCTGGACCTGGACTACTTCGAGATCCCCCTGACGGCACAGCTGGTCGTGGGGCTGAGCCCCAAATGGGACTGGAACCTGTACGGTGGCATCGCACTCGCGTTCAAGACGACGTGCGAAGTCACCACCGGCTCCAGCGAAAAGGAATCCTGTGACAATACGGTCCCGGACTGGACGATCGAGAGCACCGAATGGAGTGTTCCCTTCGGCACCAGCTTCTCGTACCGCCTGGCGCGCTCGGCCGTGACGGCCGATTTGAGGTACTCCTACGGCCTGTCCGCCGCGGTCAAGAATCTGGACCTGAAGAACCGTTCCTGGCAGTTCATCGTCCGGTGGGGATTCGAAGTCTGAGGGCCCGTGGCTCGTAGACGAAGCGATCCTGGCTCCGCCGCCGGGGACGACGCCGGTGGAAGCCCCGCCCGGGAACCCGGCCTCGCATCCCGCATCTGGCGATCGGTCTTCCGCACGCCACTGACCCCTCGAACGGAGCGCGAGCGCAAACGCGTCGTGCTCAATCACCTCGTGTTGCACATGCGCCCCGTGCGCGTGGCCGAGAGGACCGTCGCTTTCCGGCACACGTTCGGGCTCGGCGGAATGGCCGCCACGCTCGTGCTGCTTCTGATCCTCACCGGTGTCCTTCTCATGTTCGTCTACGAGCCGTCTCCCGAACGCGCGTACGGCTCGATCGAGGCTCTCAGGCGAGACGTCAGGTTCGGCGGGCTCGTGCGGAACGTGCACCACTGGAGCGCCAACCTCCTGGTGATCATCACCTTTCTGCACCTGCTGCGAACCTTCTTCACGGGAGCGTTTCACGGCGCCCGGCAGTTCAACTGGGTGATCGGGGTGTTGCTGCTGCTGGTCGTCCTCGCGGCCAACTTCACCGGCTACCTGCTCCCCTGGGACCAACTTTCCTTCTGGGCGATCACGATCGTGACCGGAATGCTGGGCTACGTGCCCATGATCGGCGAGGGGCTCACGAGACTGGCCCGCGGAGGAGCCGACATCGGAAGCGCCACGCTGATCAACTTCTACACGTTCCACACGACGGTCATTCCGGTGACGATCGTGGCCCTCATGGCGTTCCACTTCTGGCGCGTGCGCAAGGCGGGTGGGGTAGTGGTGCCACACTCATACGACGAGGAGGCGGAGGAGAAGCCGGACACGGTGCTGTTCGTTCCCTCGCTTCTGGCGCGCGAGGTCGTTACGGCCCTCGTGCTCGTGGCGGCGGTAATGACCGCATCCGTGGTGTTCGACGCGGGCCTGGCGGACCCGGCGAACCCCGGAATGAGTCCCAATCCGGCCAAAGCGCCGTGGTACTTCCTGGGGCTGCAGGAGCTGCTGCTCCATTTCCACCCGACGTGGGCGGTCGTCATCCTTCCCGCTGTGGCGCTCTTCGGGCTGCTCGCCATCCCTTACCTTCGGTACGATGAAGAGATGGAGGGGCCGTGGTTCGTGTCCGATACCGGCCGTGCGCTGACCCTGGCCGGCACGCTCGCCGCCCTCGCGCTCACGCCGCTGTGGGTTCTGCTGGACGAGTACGTGACCGACTGGTCGGGGTGGATGGCCGGCTTCCCCCCCGGTCTCTCGGAGGGCCTCATCCCGGCAGTGATCGCCCTCGGTCTCACCTGGGGCGTCGTGCGACTGGCCGCTCGGCAATACGGCGGCAACCGGCAGGAGATCCTGCAAACCGGTTTCGCGTTCCTGGCGACGGCGCTCGTGATCCTGACCGCCGTGGGCGTCTGGTTCCGCGGCGAGGGCATGGCTCTCGCCTGGCCGTGGGCTTCATGAGGAGGCTCGGGTGACGCTCGACCGGCGTGACGTCCGGCCATCGCCGCCAGGCGAAGCGGAGCCATCACGCCGCTCTTTCCTCACCCGCGTGTGGCTGGGGCTGGGAGGACTGGCGCTCGCCGAATACGTGTGGCTTGTCGTCGAGTTCCTGAAGCCGCGGCCCGCCCCAACGGAAGCGGCGGGTGTCCTGGTCGCCGGTCCCGTGGAACAGTTCGACCTCGGTTCCGTGACCGCCTTCCCGGCGGGCAAGTTCTATTTGACGCGTCTTCGCGACGGAGGATTCCTGGCCGTATCCAGGGAGTGCACCCACCTCGGCTGCACCGTGCCGTGGATGGCGGACGAAGGCCGTTTCGTATGTCCGTGCCACGCGTCCGCCTACGACATTCGAGGTGACGTGCTGAGCCCGCCCGCCCCACGCGCGCTCGACCTCCATCCCGTCCGAATTGAGAACGGGATCGTGAAGGTCGATACCGGCCGGACGCTGAAGCGGAGATTCTTCGAGGCATCGCAGGCGGCTCGCGCATGAGCGGCGACCCGACACGCCGTTGGAAGGTGGCGGGCGTCGCGGCTACGGCGGTCATCGTCCTGTCGCTTCCCGTGTACGCGGTGAAGGAGAACCGGCAGCGGGCGGGTTGGCGAGCCGCCAAGCTCGCGCCTGCATTCACCTTCGTGGGTCGTGAGCGCTGCGCCGAATGCCACGAGAAAGCGACCGAGGCGTGGCGCGGCTCGGACCACGACAACGCCATGGCGCCCGCCGACTCGACGACCGTGCGCGGCGACTTCGGGGACGTCGAGCTCGAGCACCGCGGGACAACGAGTCGCTTCTTCACGCGGGACGGCCGGTACTTCGTGTATACCGAGGGTCCGGACGGCGATATGGGAGAATTCGAGATCGCCTACACGTTCGGCTGGGAGCCGCTGCAGCAGTACCTGATCGCGTTTCCGGGCGGGCGCTACCAGACGCTCACCATCGCCTGGGATACGGAGCGCGAGGAGTGGTTCCACCTCTATCCGGATCGCGACATTCCCGCGGATGATTGGCTCCACTGGACGCGAAGCGCGCAGACGTGGAACGGCATGTGCGCCGAGTGTCACTCGACCAACCTGCGCAAGGGATACGAGCCGGAGACGGACTCCTTCTCGACCACGTGGTCGGAGATCGACGTGAGCTGCGAGGCGTGCCATGGGCCGGGCTCCCGGCACGTGGAATGGGCCGACCTGCCTCCGATGGCTCGCCCCGAGGTGCCGGCCTACGATCTGGCCGTTCCGACGTCCGGGATCACCTCCCGCGAGCAGGTCGAGCTGTGCGCCCCCTGCCACTCGCGGCGAACGGAGCTCGGCGACTACGACCATTCGCGGGCCGACCTGATGGACCACCTGATCCCGGCGTTGCTCGATGAGCATCTGTACGAGGCGGACGGCCAGATTCTGGAGGAGGTATACGTCTGGGGTTCGTTCGTGCAGAGCAAGATGTACCGGAACGACGTGCGGTGCACGGACTGCCACGATGCGCACAGCCTGGAGCTGGTCGCAGAGGGCAACGAGCTTTGCGCGCAGTGTCACCGGGCCGACACGTATGACACGTACGAGCATCATTTTCACGAAGTATTGACCGAGGCGGGCGAGCCCAACGACGGCACGCTGTGCGTGAGGTGCCACATGCCGGAGCGCCCCTACATGGTCGTGGACTGGAGGGCCGATCACAGCTTGCGCGTGCCGCGGCCGGACCTGACGCTGGACATCGGGACGCCCAACGCGTGCACGGCCGCGGGGTGCCACGACGACGAGACGGACCGCTGGGCGGCCGACCACTACATCGATTGGTACGGCAGGGCGCGGCGCTCACACTACGGCACCACGCTGGAAGCCGGCCGCCTCGGCGATCCGGCGGCGGGCCCCGAGCTGATCCGCCTGGCCGCGGATCCGCTGTACCCGGCGCTGGTACGCGCGACGGCCCTGGGATTGCTGCGGGGCTACCCGGGCCCCGAGTCCACGCGCGCGTTCAACGCCGCCCTTCAGGACGAAGAGGCGCTGATCCGCTACACCGCGGCGACGGCCGTGAACACGGCGGATCCGACCGAGCTGGTGGAGCTGGTGGCGCCACTGCTGTTCGACCCGACGAGGGCCGTCAGGGGCCAGGCCGCGGTCCGGCTCGCCGTGGTACCGCGCGAGCTCCTCAAGCCGTACCAGGCGGACGCCCTGGACGAGGCTACGGCGGAGTACGAGGAGACGATGCGCTACTCCCTCGATTTTCCGTTCGCCGGCCACAATCTGGCGAACCTGTACGTGGCCCGAGGGGATGGCACGCGCGCCGAGGAGTACTACCGGAAGGCGATCGAGATCGACGACCTGTTCGTGCCGGCGAAGATGAACCTGGCCGTGCTGTACAATTCGCAGGGCCGGAACGAAGAATCCGAGGCCCTGCTGCGCGGTGTCCTGGAAGACTACCCGGACAACCACGAGGCGCAGTACTCGCTGGCCCTGCTGCTCGTCGAGACGGGCCGGAGCGAGGAGGCCCTTGGATGGCTGGAGCAAGCGGCGGCCGGGCTCCCACAGCGGATCCGCATACGGTACAACCTCGGGCTCCTGGAACAGCAGCTCGGTCGGCTGGCGGAAGCCGAGGCGAGCCTGCGGGCCGCGGTGGACGCGCGGCCCGACAACCTGGATTACCTGTACGCGCTGGCCGACCACTACGCCAGGCGGGGCGCGCTCCAGCGCGCTCTGGCCGTGGCCGAGCGCATGATCGAGACGCACCCCGAAGCACCGATCGGGTCCGAGATGAAAGCCGCGCTGGAGCAGGCGATGGCTCAGGGCGAGGGATAGCGTCCACGCCCCGAATCCTCAGTCGGTCGCGGGCTCCTGCGGCACGCCGCCCGGGGGCATGTGCTCGTTCAGGTAGCGGGTCATGTAGGAATAGAGGTGTAAGCGCGTGCCCCTCCCCTCGAAGATGCTGTGCGACCGGTTCGGATAAGGGAGTATCGTGAAGTACTTGTTGTGCTCGATCAGCTCGTTGACCAGCTGCTCCGCGTTCTGGTAGTGGACGTTGTCGTCCCCGGTACCGTGAACGATCAGCAGGTTCCCCTCCAGTCCCGATGCGTGGTTCAGGACCGAGGCCTCCTCGTAGTCCTCGGGATTCTCGTCGATCAGGCCCATGTACCGCTCCGTGTACACCGTGTCGTAGTTCTCGAGGCGTGTGAGTGTCGCGACCGCTATACCGGTGCTATAGATCTCCGGATACCGGAACAGAGCGTTCAGGGTCGCCTCACCCCCGCCACTCCAGCCCCACATCCCGATGCGGGACTCGTCCACGTACGGCCTCTCGGAAAGCACCCGGGCCGCCGCGGCGAGGTCGGCGCTGGCGACGGATCCGGCCTTGCGGTACTGCGCCTTACGCCACTCACGCCCTCGCGGGCCCGGCGTCCCCCGGTTGTCCACGCTGGCCACGATGTATCCCTGCTGCGTCAGCATCGTGTGCCACGCGAAGTTCATGATGTCCCAGCCGTCCAGGACCGTCTGAGCGACCGGAGCACTGTAGGCGTAGAAGAAGACGGGGTACTTCAGGCTCGGATCGAAGTCCGGGGGATACATGATCCACGCGTCCAGCATCTCGTCGCCCACGTCGATCTGGAAGAACTCGGTGTGTCCTCGATCCAGGGCGGCGAGTGTCCGGTTGAGCCGCGCGTTGTCCACCAGCACCCGCCGGACCACGTGGTCCGGGAGGCTCACGAGCTCCGTCACGGGCGGCGTGGTCAGGGTACTGTACGTGTGGATTGCGTAAGCCCCGCCCGGCGCAATGTTATACGTATGCGTTCCGGGCTGATCCGCCGGTGAAAGCCGCTCGGGATCGCCACCCTCCAGGCTCACCCGGTAGAGGTAACGCTGTGTGGCGTTGTCCGGGGAGGCGATGACGTAGATCCAGCCGCCGTCCTCGTCGATCGACAGGACGTCACGACCGTCATCGATGTTCACGATTTCCCATTCGCCCGACGTGATGGACTCCAGCTCGCCGGTATCCCGGTCGACCGCGTAGATGTGCCGCCAGCCCGTGCTCTCGCTGATCCATATCATCCGCTCGTCGCCGTCCAGCCAGATCCAGTCGTCGACCGCGTCCAGGTAGGCCGCGTCGGTCTCGGTCAGCAGCGTGCGAATCGTCCCGTCGCGCGCATCGCACAGTATCACGTGGTTCGTGTTCTGGCGGCGGTTCATGCGCTGGATCGCCACTTGCTCACCGTTGCCGGACCATTCCATGCGGGGGATGTAGTTGTCGCGCGGGTCGCCCGGAACGTCGCACCACACGGTCTCGCCTCCACCCGCGCTCACGACACCGACGCGGGCGGCAGAGTTCTGCGTTCCGACCTTGGGGAACTGGACGGGAATCGTGAAGGAGTAGATGGAGTCCGTGTTGTTGATCATGTGGTACACGCCGATGCCCTCGGCGTCGAGCTGCCAGTAGGCGATCGACTCGCCGTCCGGCGCCCACCGCCAGCCATCGGCCGGAATCGGCATGAAGAACTCCTCCTCGTACACCCAGTCGAAGTTACCGTTGATGATCGTCTCGGATCCGTTGGTCGTGAGACGCGTGACCTCGCCGGTCGAGATGTCCTCGACGAACAGGTTGTTCTCGCTCACGTAGCCGAACCGCTCGCCTGACGGGTCGAACTTGCCATACATGAGGCTCGACTCCGGCCGTTCCGCGCCCATCTGCCTCAGGGCCCCGGTCGCCAGGTCCAGCACCCAGTAGTCTCCCCGCGAGTTGAACCGCCACACCCGCCTGGAGTTGGTGTAGACGAGGAGCTTGCTACCGTCCGGGGACCACTCGTAGTCCTGGATACCCAGCACTTCCGTCGTCCCTTGCGGAACCAGCTGATCCGCCGAGACGAGCAGCTCGCGGTCGCCGGTCGCCACATCATACTTCACGAGATCCCGTCCGCGGCCGCTCGCGGAGCGTTCCAGGGTCGTGTAGGCCGAACCGTCCTCCAGCCAGCGTAACCGGCCCGCGAAGTCGGGGAAGAAATCACCTGACCCATAGATCCGGTCAATCGTGACCTTACTGGCGTCCGTGGTCTCCTGCGCCACTGCCGGCGCCAGGGAATCACCGCTCGAGAAGGCGCTGACGGCCAGGACCGTCAGGGCCAAACGTCGTACGAATCTCATCCAGGAAACCTCTGCTGAGCGTTGTGGCCGAGAGCGCCCGGGGGACGCTCCGCAGCGACGAAGACCGGGACAACAGCATGATCTTCGCCGCACCTACATGTTTAGAGACAGCGGGCGTCGACGAGATGTTTACCCGTTCGGGCCCGGCGGAGATCAGTCGCTCGTCGCCTCGCGCGGGACGCCGCCCGGAGGCATGTGCTCGTTCAGGTAGCGGGTGATCTCCGTGAACAGGTGCCGCGTCGTGCCCTCTCCCTCGCGGATGCCGTGCGACCGACCGGGATACGACAGCATGGTGAAGTGCTTGTTATGCCTGATCAGCTCGTTCACCAGCGCCTCGAAGTTCTGATAGTGCACGTTGTCGTCCGCCGTGCCATGCACCAGAAGCAGGTTGCCCCTGAGGTTCTTCGCGTGCGTGATCGGGGCACCGGCCTCGTAGTCCTCCTCCGCCTCATCCGGGAGGCCCATGTACCGTTCCGTGTAGATCGTGTCGTAGTACTGCTGGTGTGACACGGCCGAGACGGCGACCGCCGTGCCGTACAGGTCGGGGTACTGGAAGATGAGGTTGAGAGCCATCTCGCCACCGCCGCTCCAGCCCCACGCTCCCACCCGCGACTCGTCGACATACGGGCGCGAGACGATCATCCGCGCGGCGGCCGAAAGATCGGCCACGTTCAGCTGCCCGATGTTGCGGTACAGGGCCTTTCGCCAGTCACGGCCACGCGGGCCGGGCGTGCCGCGATTGTCCACGCTGGCCACGATGTAGCCCTGCTGCGTCAGCATCAGGTGCCACAGGTACCTGCTTCCGCCCCACGAGTCCTGCACGGTTTGGCCCCACGGCTCGCTGTAGCCGTAAAACAGGATCGGGTACTCGAGCGTCGGGTCGAAGTCCGGCGGGTACATCATCCACGCGTCCAGCACGGCTTCGCCGATGTCCACCTTGAAAAACTCGAACGTCCCCCGATCCAACGCGGCCACCGTCTCCTTGAGCCGCCGATTGTCGACCAGACTCCGGATGGCGTCGTGGTCGGGGAGCCGGATCACCTGGGTCACGGGTGGCGTGCCGAAGCTCGAGTAGGTGTGCAGCGCGTAGCGGCCGTCCGGCGAGATGTCGTATTCGTGCGTCCCCGGCTGGTCTTCCGGCGTGAGGCGCTCGGCACGGCCGCGCCCGTTCAGACGGGCCCGGTACAGGTAGCGCTGCGTCGCCGTCTCCGGAGAAGCGGTGAGGTAGACCCGCCCGCCGTCCTCGTCGATGCGCAGCACCCTGACGATCTCCCAGTCGCCGTCGGTGACCTCCCTCACGTCCCGGCCGTCTCGTGAGACGCGGTACAGGTGCCGCCACCCGGTGCGCTCGCTGATCCACGTGAATTCCTCGTCGCCCTCCAGCCACGCCCAGTCGTCAACGGCATCCAGGTAGGACGGGTCGGTCTCGACGAGGACGGTCCGCATCGCGCCGCTCGCCGCGTCGCACAGCATGACCTGGTTCTCGTTCTGCAGGCGGTTCATTCGCTGGATGACGATCTCGTCCGAGTTGCCGGACCACTCCATGCGCGGGATGTAGTTGTTCCTCAGATCGCCGGGGACGTCGCACCACGTGGTCTCTCCGCCGCGGCTGCTCACGGAACCGACCCGGGCCGCCGAATTGGTTCCTCCCGCCTTCGGGTACTCGACGGGAACCGTGAACGAGTAGACCGAGTCCGTGTTGTTGATCATCAGGAAGTGGCGTACGCCCTCCGCATCCAGCTGCCAGTACGCGATCCGCTCTCCGTCCGGGCTCCACCGGAAGCCATCGCGGGTGTGAAACTCCTCCTCGTACACCCAATCGAACGTGCCGTTGATGAGCGTGGGGCTGCCGTCGGACGTGAGCTGCACGACCTCACCGCTGGCCGCGTCCTCGACGAACACGTCGTGCTCGCTTACGTAGCCCACGCGCTCGCCCGCCGGATCGAACTTCGCGAACATGAGGCTGGACTCGGGCCGGTCGACCCCGAGCTGGCGCAGCCCGTAGGAGCCCAGTTCGAGCACCCAGTAATCGCCCCGTGTGTTCTCCCGCCATACCCGCTTGGAGTTCGTGTATATCAGCAGCCTGTCACCGTCGGGAGACCATCGATAACTGTCGATGATGAGGGGTCGATCGGCCCCGCGGGGGACCAGCAGCGAGGCCGAAACGATGATGGTCCTGGCGCCTGATTCCGTCTCGTACCGGACCAGGTCACGTCCGCCCGCCGCCGCTTCGGAGGGCTCCAGCGTGGTGTAGAACGTGCCGCCATCCATCCAGCGGGCCGCTCCCACCGAATCAGCGCGAAAGTCGGTAGAGTCGTACAACCGGTCCAGCGTTATGACCGGCGCGTCCATCTCCTGCGCCGTGGTGATCGTCGAGGCGGCGAGCAGCACGAGACCGGCTGCCGCGACCGCGCCACGCCAGGCGCTGCTTGTCGCAGTATGCATCGTATCCTCTGGATTGTCTCGGGATGCCGCGCGGACACGGACGGGTGTCCCGGGCGTCGGACCGCGTCACCGTGACGCGGGTCCGAAGGGCAAGGTATCGTGACGCCAGACCGTGCGCGCCCCCGCCAGGAGCCCCGGCCGGAACCCCCTCTACAGCCCGAGCAGCTTCAGGAAGTCGTTGAGAAAGGCGAAGCTCATGAAGAAGACGACGACCGTGGCGCCGGCCACATTCGTATACCGCACGAGGGTAGGTGGCACGGGCCGCCGGATGACTCCCTCCACGGTAAGAAGCGCGAAGTGCCCGCCGTCCAGAATCGGGATCGGAAGGAAGTTGAGAATGGCCAGGTTGAGCGAGAGGAAGGCCATGAAGGCGAAGAATTGAGGCCAGTTCATGCGATAGGCCCGTTCGCTCATTCGCGCGATCTCCACAGGCCCGCTGACCTCGCGAAGCCCTACCGCGCCCGTCACCAGGAGCTTTCCGCTCCAGGTGATCAACCGGGTGTGGCGGCCGATCTCGTTGGCCCCGTACGCGATCGCGCCCCCGAGATCCTCGTCGAGGAATTCGGTTCCGAGATGGGCTCCGAGCCAGCCGAAGCTACCGTCGGCCACGAACTCGGGGTCGGGCTGCGGCACCCGCACATCGATGCCCTCTCCGTCGCGGAGCAGGCGAATGGCCACCGGCAGCTCGGGCGACGAAGGCATGACCCGAAGCCAGTCATGGAACGTGGCGGTGGGCCTCCCTTCCACGGCCACGATGCGGTCACCCGTCCTCATGCCGGCCCGATCCGCCGGCGACCCGACCTGCACCGAGCCGAGAACCGGGGCCAGAGGCGGCAGCATGGACGCGAGGAGCCGTATCCGGTCCGTTTCGAGCTCGGGCACGATCACGGCCCAGCGGGTCCCATCCGAGAGCTCCAGCCAATGTTCGCCAGGCCGGGTGGCCAGAAGAGCCAGCGCGAAGTCGCCCCAGTCGCCGATCTCGCGCTCGCCGACACGGACCACGTCCACGTCCGGCGGAATCCTGTCCCACCCCGAAGCCTCGGCCGGCAGATCTTCCTCGAACAGGGCGCTGATGCGTGCCGGCGTCGGCGCCACGGCACCCCCTGTCGATCCGAGGACCGCGTAGATGGCTAGTGCAAGGGCCGCATTGGCCGCCACGCCCGCAACGACGACGATCATCCGCCGGTGCACCTTCTGGAACGCGAAGCCGGTGGGCCACTCCCGGCGCTCCTCGTCCGTGCCGTGCATGCCCATGATGCGCACGAACCCACCCAGGGGAATGAGCGCCAGCTGGTATCGGGTCTCGCCGATGTTGAAGCCGAATAGGGACGGTCCGAAGCCGACGGAGAAGCACGTGACGGGCATTCCGGCCCATTTGGCGGCCATCAGATGCCCCAGTTCGTGAACCAGGATCAGCACGCTCGTGACGGCCAGCAGCAGTACAACGGCCAGAATCACTCGCCACCCTCTCTCGTAGCTTCCCGCGCCCGGGCCGGGCACACGGCGCCGCTCGGCGCGCCTCTTCACTCGTCGGTTGCCCGAGGTGCAAGATCCGTTCGGTCAGGCCGATCGGCGGACCCACGGCCACGGGAAAGGCGCCCGGAAGACGGAGAGGGAAAGCGCCGGCCCGTCCCGGGATGAGGCGTGGACAATCTTCTATCTATCTACAATTACATACGTTGTGCGGAATTACCAGGCCTGGCCGAGACGCACAGGAGCGGCCATGACACGTTCCATGTCGCCCGACGCCGGCGCCGGTCGAGCCTCCCTTTGGGACACCTCCGTTCTGGGCGAAGTTGCGGCGACGCAACAGTCTTCCCGGGGTCCATGGCGTACCGGCTCCACAGCGTTGTCCGAACGTCCGCCCGCGCCTACATTCTGCGTCCCCCGAGTCATGAACAATACGGGAAGGACGTTGTAGGGTCGGACGTTGCGGGGGCAGAGGGCCGCGGGCCGGGTGGTCTGCGGCATGCCGTTCTTCCCGTTGGCGCGCGAGCGCCGCACTAGAGGAGGACGACCGTATGCAGAAGTGGTTTGGAACTCGGCGGAGGCTTGCGGAGCCGGGAATGAGAGCCGCTGCCATCGCGCTGGCCCTGATTCTAGGGGCCTGCTATCCGGGCGAGATCAGCAACGTCGCGGAAACGGACGTGGTGCTGACGCTCCACAAGGACGTCGATTACGCCCAGTTCGCGACTTACGCGATGCCGGACACGGTCATCGACATCTGTCAGGATATCGACCAGATCGAATGTGACGACCCGATAGACATCGATCATGACTACGACGAGGAGATTCTCCTGCAGGTTGAGGGTCGCCTCTCATCGTACGGCTACACGCGAATCCCGTTGGACGAGATCGACGAGAGCAACCAGCCCTCGCTGGTGGTCCTCGTCACCGTGTTCGCTGTCGAGCAGAGTGCCACCACGTGCTACCCGTGGTGGGGGTGGTGGGGTTGGTGGCCGGGATGGGGCTACTATCCGCCGGGTTGGGGTGGCGGCTACTGCAGCACGTCGACGTGGGACAAAGGCACGCTGGCCATCGACATGATCGATCCGGACGAGTTCGATCCGGACCAGGACAGGGTTGGGGCGATCTGGACCGCCAACATGAGCGGCGTTCTGAGCCGCTCCAGCTCGGGGGGCACCGATCGGATCGACCGTGCCATCCAGCAGGCGTTCGACCAGTCCACGTACCTCAACCGCACCGGTAACTGAGCCAACCAGCGAGAATCGGAGCTACATCATGAAAGCGATAAAGGGAATCATCGCCTCGCTGGCGCTACTCCTGATGTTCAGTGGGGAAGCGATGGCGCAGGACTGGTGGTGGGGGATCACGTACCAGATGTCGGCCACGTCCAGCCTGCCGGGCAGCTCGGATACGGACGTCAACTTCATCGAGGATTTCAGCTTCCGTGGCCTCGGAATCGAGGCCCGCTACGTTCCGGCGAGAGGCGCCAACTACTCGTTCGGCTTCAGCGGCAGCTGGAACGTGCTCAACGAGGTCAACGAATTCGGCAGCGAACGGAACACGATCAGTCTGCCGAACGCCGACGTTAGCGGCACTCAGTACAGGTATTTCAACTCGGTTCCATTGCTGGCCAACGCGTCCTACTATTTTGGCGACCGGGGAGGCATCCGCCCGTACGTCGGAGCGAACGTGGGCACCTACTACATCGAGCGCCGAAACGAGATCGGGGTGTCGGCGATCACCCAGGACAACTGGCACTTCGGCTGGGCGCCCGAGATAGGACTCGTGGTGCCGCTCGGACGGCCCGAGGTGGTTATGTTGGCCGAAGTCCGGTACAATTGGGCCTTCAGCGCCGGCGGCACCGGAGACCAGAAGTACTGGGGCTTCAACATCGGCTTCGCGTACCGCTGAGCCGATCTCGGCACGGCGCCCGGAGCGCCGACCGAAGCCCCGTGACGGCGGGCGAGGGCGGGGGAGACCGGGTGTCTCCCCCGTCGCTCCAGGCGAAATCGAAGACGAAAGGCGGTGAACTGACTATTGGCTGAGGTTCAGATCCGGGAAGGGGAGGACGTCAACAAGGCGTTGAGGCGATTCCGCCGCAAGGTGCAGCGAGCGGGGATACTGAAGGACTTCCGGAAGCACCGTCACTACGAAAAGCCGAGCGAGAAGAAGCGTCGTAAGGCGCAGGCCGCGGAGCGTCGCCGGAGACGCCAGGCGCGCCGCAAGCGGCAAGGTTGAGCCGCCGGGCCCCACGCTCGAGCCCTTACCTCAACCCACAGCTCATCACCTGTCTTCGCGTGCACCGCATGGCGGTGCACGCCGTCTTCTACGCCCACATCTCCTCAAACATCAGGTATGGCGACGCGTCCATGCCCAGCGCCCGGTAGGTGGATTGCGCGGGCCCGTTGTCTCGTTCCACGTAGAGACGTATTCCTCTCGCCTTCTCCTCGCGCGCTTTCTCCCGTACGTGCTCGTGCAGGATCCGGTACAGCCCTTCCCGCCTGTGGCGCTTCGACACGTACACGTTCTGCAGCCACCACACCTGCCCGTTTCGCCAGTCGCTCCACTCGGTCGTGACCATGACCTGCGCGACGACCTCGCCGTCCCTCTCCGCCACGTAGTATCGGCCGAGTGCCGGCTTCGAGAGGATCTTCTCGACGCCCTTCTTCAGGGTGCGGCCATCCAGCTCCCGGCCCTCCGTCTCGCGGGCCATGGCCTGGTTGAACAGGGCGATTCGGTCACGGTCGTCGGGACCGGCCTGCCGGATCACGTGTGCCATTCGTTCTGCTCCGCTGGGGTTTCTATCGGACGACACATTCTCCGGTACGCGCGGCCGCGCCGCAAACGCGGTCCAGGCCCGTCCTGGCACTGCGTTTGCGTGGAGCCGAACCATGCGAGACTCCCTTGAAGTGATCGGAAGGTCGATCCGTATCGCGTTGGCCAGTTTGCTCCACTCGATGAGAGCACTTGTCGACGATCGCATTACGTCCGATGACTTGTTGGCGCTGCTGTGGCTCGCCGCAATCTCGCTCGTGGTCGTCGTGGTGGCGTGGGTACTGAGAGCACACGATCGGAGCCGAATGCGCTGAAGGTCGGCGAACGTCGCGCCGGATTCCCGAGCGTTCGGTCACAAGGCGAGTCAACCTCGGGAGCGGACCACCTTGTCGTGAGAATCCGTCGAGCAGTGTTCCCGGGCGCGAAACTCTCATGGATGCCTTCAGATGCGTCGCTCGCGCCAGTTATTGCGGGATACCGCACCTACTGGCGTCTCACCATGTCCCCTGAATGGAATCATTCAGTCTACGCGGGCGATGCTTCCGAGCAGACGCTCGAGAACGCGATCACCGATAACGGGCTCTTCGGCGTGGTAAGCGTGTCAAAATAGCGGTTTCGAGAGCCCGCCCGCCCTTCCCGGAGCGGCCGGAGAGCCCTCTCCCGACGCCGGAACACGCTGAATTGAGCTGAATCCAGTCGACGGCACGCCGATTGCTCGCCTGCGGGACTATGCGTCCCGCAATTCCAGTCAGGGAAGGTGGAAACCCAGAGGTGAGCACCGTGCGAGCGGCCCGGCGGCTCCTGTTCGAGCCGCCCGAAGATTCTCTACTCCAGACCGGAGGCGCGGGCGAGCAGATCATCGCCCGAGCGAGGATCGGACTCACCGTCGTCCTTCTCTTCCTCGCCGGTTTCGAGTACGTGCGGCTCCCCGAGCTGGCCCAGTCCAGGATTCACCTGGCGGGAGGCCTCCTCGCTGTTCCGCTGAGCATTCTGATCTACCTGTTCGTGCGACGGGCTCAGCACCAGTGGTGGATCGGCCTGACCACGAGCCTGTTCGATGTCACGATGGTCAGTGCGGCGCTCGTCGCGTTCCTCGTGGCGGGCAACCCGCACGCCGCCGTGAACAGCCAGATAGTCTATCCGCTCTACTTCCTTGCGCTGGCCGCTACGAGCGTGCGGCTCGACCATCGCGCGTGCGCCGTGGCCGGAGTCGGAGCCGCGCTTCAGTACGTGATCATCGTGGGCATCGCCATGCTGGCGTGGGACCTGAAGGGGGCTGAGCTCGCTCCGTTTACGTACGGGACGTTCCATCCGATGGCGCAGGTGGGCCGCCTGCTGCTCCTCGGGGCGATGGGGGCTCTCGGTACCATCGTGAACCTGCGGATGCAGAAGCCACACATCCTCTCGGCAGCGGACGCCCTCACGGGATTGCAGAACCGTCGTACGTTCGAGGAGCGGTGGCAGGGCGAAGTCGCGAGGGCCCGGCGGTACGGCCGGCCGATTTCCATCGCGGCGATCGATATCGACTACTTCAAGCAGTTCAACGACACGTACGGCCACGCGGCCGGCGATACGGCCCTTCGCTCCGTAGGCCGGGTGATACGCAGCCGCGTCCGGGCGGGCGACTTCGCGGCGCGTATGGGGGGGGAGGAGTTCGTTGTGGCGCTGCCCGAGACCAACGCGGCCAACTCCCTGTCCATGGCGGATCAGCTCCGTCGCGCCATAGCGGATACGCCCATCCGCATCGCGGGCCAGCGCGGACCGGTCACCATTACGGTGAGTATCGGCGTCGCTTCATGGCCGGAGCACGGCGAAGAGATCACACGGCTGCTGGAACGCGCCGACGACCGGCTCTACGAGGCGAAGCTGGCCGGCCGGGACCAGGTGAAGGGTCCGGGAACCGCGACCGCAGGGCAGACCGAGCTGGTCCGGTCTCCGGGAGCCCGCCTCAGGCCTGTCTGAGCAGCCGCCTGAACAGCTGCCAGCAGATCGCGAGGGCGGCTCCGATCCACACGATTCCCCACACGAGCGTCGGTATGCCCGTCATCTCCGCCAGCATCGCCGCGTCGGAGCGCAGTTCGGGCCGGTCGATGATGTCGCTCTTGATGTCGAGAACGGCGTACAGACAGCTCGTGAGCCCTAGCACCCACAGGATTTTCGTGTTGGCGACCGCCGACAGGTATCGCGCCGCCGCGACGAGCGCGCCTCCGGCCGCGACTCCGAACATCAGGCCGAAGATGTTGCGAATGTAGAACACGCTGACGAGACTCACCGCGATGCCGATCAGTGACGTCACCCAGGCGGAGCGCCTGCCCAGTCGGGCGGCGAGGAGCACCAGCGCCACCCCCCACAACAGGCTTCCCAGGTAGCCGGCCGACAGAGTGAGGAATGCGTCGCCCCCTCCGCAGTAGCAGGCCCCGCCCTGGTCGGGCGTGATCACGATCCGGTCGATCGCCCCGCCGGTCGCAATGGCGGCCAGCCCGTGGCTGACCTCGTGGAGCAGCACCACGAACAGCTTCAGGGGAGCGACGAGCCAGGTGTCCCACATGAGCCAAAGGAGGGTAAAGAAGCCCGCGAACCCGAAGATGAACCGAGCCCTGTCTCTCGAGCCGGCGTCGCCGGATTTTCTGCCGCTTCGCTTGCCCACGCTGACTCCTGTCGCCTCCGGATCCGGCGCATGACGGACGCCGCCGGTCCGTCGCGGCGACGCCGGGCGTCCGGTATTATGGCATGGACACCTACCAGATCGATACGAGAGACCATCCTGTGAGGATTCTACATATCGCGAGCGAGGCGGTGCCATGGGCGAAGACCGGCGGCCTCGCGGACGTCGTGGGAGCCCTGTGCTCCCATCTCGCCTCGGCCGGCCACGAGGTCACGCTCGCGATGCCTCTGTACCGGTCGATACGAGAGGCGGGTCATCCGGTTGGGGTGCCGGCAGGAGCCGTGCCCGTGGGCGACGGTTGGACGGTCGGCGTACGCTCGCACGATGCGGATTCGGGAGTAAGAACACTGTTCCTCGATGCGCCATCGCTGTTCGACCGGGAAGGACTGTACGGGGTCGACGGAGCCGATCACCCGGACAACGCGGCGCGTTTCTCCGTATTCGTGCGAGCCGCGCTGGCCGCCGGCAAGGCGCTCGGTGTGCTTCCCGATATCGTTCACTGTCACGACTGGCAGGCGGCCCTCGCGCCACT
>JBDHFS010000019.1:19409-29470 GCA_039590285.1 Gemmatimonadota bacterium | reverse complement strand
GTATGATCCGGAACGCAAACACGTTCGTGCTGTGCGTGACGAGCGTGTCGGCGACCGGCTACGAGACGATCAGCTACGGGGCAAACCCGCCGTGCGGGAAGTTCGGCACGTCACCCGGCGGCGATCCCGGAGATCCTGGCGATCCGACCGTCCCGTTCGATCTATCGGTCGAGAAGGTGCAGAAGGGCAGGAATTATCGGGCGAAGGTGAACTGGCAGGGCGGTGCCGCGCAGGTCGATATCTTCAGGTCGCAAGGCGCCGACCTCCTGGGCGTGGACAACAATGGCTCCTATACCGACAATCTCGGAAAGACCCCGAGCGGCTCGTACGAGTACACCGTGTGCAACACGGGATTCGACGAGTGTGTAGGGCCGGGGTCGATCAGCTTCCCGTAGACGGGGTGGCGCCGGTCCGGCGTGAGCCGATGTGACGGGAGAGGGGCGGCCCACAGTGGACCGCCCCTCTTCTCATCCACAGCCTCCTCCTGAAGGCTATTCCTCACCCGGCGGTAGCTGCGCTTCTCCCGAGCGGCGCTTGGCTGGAAACATAGATCGTTCACCCGATAGTGGCGACGGTGACCGCGCGACGTCAGCACGTCACCTGGAGCCAGGATAACCGGGAGTCCGAGAGCGATCGCGGTCGAAAGAGCTTGACGATTCGCTGATCCGGGTTAATATATCATTAGTGATACATCATTATTGATATAATTGGCGAGGTCTGTATGTCCCTTCGTTATGCTCTTCTCGGCTTCCTCAACCTGGGCCCCATGACCGGCTACGACCTGAAGAAGCAGCTCGATCGCTCCACTCAGAACTTCTGGTTCGCGGGGTTGAATCAGATCTACCCGACCCTCAAGACGTTGGAGGACGAGGGCTGGATCGCGAGTGCGCTCGAGCCGCAGGACGGAAGGCCGGACAGGGTGGTCTACCGCATGACCGACACCGGCCGACGCGAGCTTCTCGATTGGCTGGCGGAACCACTCGGCAACCTCCCCCGGGGGCGTAACCCAGGGCTTCTCAAGCTCTTCTTCGCCGGCTACCTCGAGCGCGATCAGGCGATCGGACAGATGCGGGCCCAGCTGCGGCTGCACCGGGAGAAGCTGACACAGTACGAGGAGACCCGGGCGATGATCGCCGAGGTAGCCACAAAGACTCATCTCGAGCGCGAGGCGGCATTCTGGGAGCTCGTGCGGGACCTGGGCGAGCGAAACGAGCGCATGTTCGTGGAGTGGCTGCAGGAAGCCATCGAAACCGTAGAGGGGATGGGATGATGACGAGGACGATGCGCCAGACGATCGAGGGGATGCCGCTGGTATTCGACGGCGCGGCGGCGGGAGACCTCGAGGCCGTGATTCAACTCGACCTCTCCGGCGATGAGCCGGGCGCCTATCACCTGGTAATCGGTGGCGGCCGGTGTGTCTTTCGGGAGGGCCGAGCCGCCGATCCGACACTCGCCATCGACGCTCCGGCCGAGGTGTGGGGCAGGATCAGCCGCGGCGAGATCGAGGGTCGCGACGCCCTGCTCGAAGGGCTGTACGGAGTGCGGGGAGACGCGCGGCTCCTCATGCACATGGACAAGCTCTTCCGGAAGGCGCCGGAGGAGGCGGTGGCGGCCCCGAAGGACCAGCGCAGGCCCGGCCCGATTCCACTGCGTGGCGGCCGTTGGCTGACGGTGGCGTTCATCCCGTGGATCGTGCTGTGGTTCTCACCGCCCCTGGGCCTCAGCGCGGCGGGAGGTCTCGCGCTGGCGTTTCTCGCGGCGGCAGTTCTTCTCACCTATCACGCGGCGAACGGCCGGCCCACCTGGTTCGAGACGGGGACCGTGGCCGTCCTCGGCCTCGTGGGGGCTCTCTCCCTGGCACCCTCGGGGCGGGCGGCGTGGGAAGCCTGGGGCCACGCGGCCGACACGCTGGCGCTGGGAATCGTCTGGCTGTCATCTCTCGTCCCTCCGCGTCCGCCGCTGACGGCCGAGTACTCGCGCTGGGATCACTCCCCCGCCCTGTGGGAGAACAGCACGTTCCTGCACGTGAATCGTGTTCTCACGTTCCTGTGGGGCGCGGTGTTCGTGGCGATGGGCGGGCTCTCGGTGGCCGGCCTGCGCTGGCCCGATGCGGCGGGGACGCTCGGGGCCGCCCGCTGGCTTCTCCTCGTGCCCGCGATCGGGGCGACCATCACCCTGCCCCGCCGGGCCTCCCGCCTTAGGATCGAGGACGCGGATGGATGGCGTGCCCGGTTCCGGTTCGCCGCTCTGGCGGGGATAGTCCTCGCGGCGGGAGCGGCCATAGCCGCCGGCTCGTGAACGACTCCCCGAAGGTCCTCGCCCTGAACGGCTCCCCGCGAGTGGGGTCGAGCACCACGAACCGGATTCTCAAGCCTCTGCTGGAAGGCATGCGGGACGCGGGCGCCCGAACGGACTTGATTCACGTGCGCGAGCTGAATTTACAGTCGTGTATCGGCTGCTACACATGCTGGGTGCAGACGCCGGGCCGCTGCATCCACGCGGATGGCATGGAGCGGGCGCTGGCGGCGTGGGCCTCCGCCGACCTCGTCGTGTTCGGAACGCCCGTGTATCACGGGTGCATGACCGGCCTGATGAAGACGTTCCTGGACCGTCTGCTTCCCCGCTACGAGCCCTGGCTCATCCCCCATCCGCACATCGAAGGTACGTCGGGTCATCCAGCCCGCGGGCCGGAGCCGGACCGTATAGTGCTCGTGTCACCCTGCGGCTTCCCCGGTTTCCATAACTTCGATGCCCTGGTGCACACGTTCAGGCACATCGCCCGCATGCACGGAATGGAGATGGCGGGCGAAATCCTGCGGCCTTTTGCCGAGCCGCTCCGCCTGCGGGGACTCCATGGACTGTTCGAGGACTACTTCGACGCGGTGCGGCGGGCGGGCAGCGAGGGACCTCCTGCCGGGTGACCTGTCCGACAAGTACCGCATGGCAAACGATCATTGGCGGCGATTGCGTGCCAGGGCCGGCCGTGTGGAGCCGGAATCACTGCCCCAGCAGCCCCTTCATGACGTAAGCGGCGGCGAAGCCAAGGTAGTTTCCGACGGCGTAGCCGAGTAGCCCCATGGCCACACCCGGAAGTACGAGCGTCTTCCAGCCGTGGACATTGGCCAGCGCCACTACCGACGGCGGTCCCGTCTTGGCGGCGGCCGAGGCGATGGTGAGGACCCTGATGTCGAGGCGCAGCAATCGGCCGCAGCCGTACACCGACAGGAAGTGAACGACGATCATGATCATCACGTAGAGGAAGAGTATCGGCGACAGCACGATGGCCATCTTCACGTTGATCATGGCGCCGACGGCACAGAAGAAGAGGAAGAAAGAGAGATTGCCGAGCTCGAAGGCACCCTTCAGCCGGCCGATGAAGCGGAACTGGGCCAGGATGAGGGCGAGGGTCGTGACGATAAGGATGGTCGGAAGGCTCGGCATGAAATCGGCGATCCACTGGGTCTTGATGAGGTCGCTCACGACCATGATCGCCACCGCCACGAACGACAGGGCGACCAGATCCAGGACGCGAAGCTCCGGACTCGCGGCGAGCTCCTGATTCGAATCCGCCTCGATATCCACGGACCCCCAGCGTCGCCCCACCGGGTAGAACCGACCCAGCCAGCCCGGAATCAGCACCCACAGGGCGAACAGCGGAAAGAGGGTCAGGTTGTCCACCGCGTTGGCGGCCGCGAACAGGTCGGGATTCCCTATTTCGAGGCCCTCCCACATGGCGAAGAAGTTGAGGCTGCCCCCCGTATAGGTGCCCGTGAACGGACCCGCGAGCTTCCAGGTCTCGTCCCCCATGACCTGCTCCAGCTGGGGGTTGACGAGAAATCCCGCCGTGAGCACCCCGATCATGGTGCCGAAGCAGGCGACGGCGAATGCGGCCAGGAGCGGGCCGCCGGTTCGCTTCAAGTCCGCGAGGTTGACGGTGAAGAGAATGAGGCAGACGGCGAACGGCACGGTGAAGCCGGCCAGCTCGTCATAGAACGTCGAGCGATCGGTGATGAGACCGATGTTGGACAGCAATCCGGCCAGGAACAGGATCAGCACCACGGACGAGATCTTGCGCGCCCATGAGAATCGCGATTCGAGCCACACCGCGAAGAGCACGACGCCCAAGAAGACCGCCGCGAGCTGCAGCGGCTCTTGGATCATCCCCACAACCTCGTGGACGGAGCCCCGACCACGCCGCTGTCGAACACCATGCCGAACGCGCGGTCGTTCTTGAGCAGCAGCGGGCCGTCCAAATCGTGGAAGTCGCACAACAGCCCCACCACGAAGGCCGGCGCCATGGCCAGCGAAGTGCCGCACATGCACCCCACCATCAGGCCAAGGCCACGCTCCCTGGCCGCGCGGGCGATCTCGAGCCCGTGCGTGAGCCCACCGCACTTGTCCAGCTTGATGTTGATCATCTGGTAGCGACCGGCCGCCTGTTCCAGCTCGCCACCGTGCACGCAGCTCTCGTCGGCGCAGAGCGGCAGGGGGGCCCGGTACCCCTCGAGCTCCTCGTCGGCGCCTCGCGGCAGTGGCTGCTCGATCATCGACACTCCCAGCTGCTTCAATCGTGGTGCCACTTCCTCGAGCTGGTCGAGGCTCCAGCCCTGGTTGGCATCGATGGCGATGGTCGCATCCGGACGGACGGCTCGGATGGCCTCGATGCGCTCCACCGGACGGTCGGCGCCGAGCTTGACCTTGAGGACCGGCTGGTCCGCGGCCGCGGCGGCCTTGTCCGCCATTGTCCCGGGCTCGTCCTCCAGCCCGATGCTGTAGACGGTCACGATCTCCTTGAGGGGAAGGCCCGCCAGATCCCATGCCCGCTTGCCAGCGCGCTTCGCCTCCAGGTCCCAGAGCGCGGCATCCAGGGCGTGGCGCGCGCCGCCGGGCGGCAACAGATCCAGGAGGTCTGCGCGACCGGCACCCGCCTCGATGCGATCCGCGACCGTCTCCACCTGCGCGATCATCACCTCGGGGGTCTCGTCGAAGTAGTAGACGCCTTCGGCCTCGCCACGGCCTATCAGGTCGCCGTCCTGCAGCTCGACCACGATCGCGGGAAACGAATGCCACACCGCGTTGGAGATCCGGAACGGCACGGTGGGGATCCAGTCCTCCTGGTGGACGCTCAACTTGAGGGACACGGTCGCTCCTTGGAGGATCAGAGTGTTGTTTGCGGTCCGGCCTCAGTCCGTCGCGGCCAGGGCTTCGAAGCGCGGGTCGCCCCGCAACGGATCCCACACCGGATCGAGGCGTAGCTCCCACGCTGACATGTCCGAGGGAATCGACATGACGTACTCGAGCTGATCGATCGCTTCGTCCTTCCGGCCAGTCATCGAGTAGATCCTGGCAAGATCGATGACCCGCCGGCTCCCACGCCACGCCTCGACTTCGGGGGGCATCAAGCGGAGCCCTTCCCTGCCTTCGCGGACAGCGTCATCGTCCAGTCCCAGGCCCGCCAGCGCCTGGCCGAGCGAGCTCCGGTAGCGCGGCTCCTCCGGGTGCTCAGCCACCAATGCTGAAAGCTCGGCCCGGGCAGAGTCGAACGCCTCGGCGGCGCCTGCCGGGTCGCCCATCTGCCGCCGTACGAGACCGGAGAGCAGGCTCAACGGTTGGTACCGGAACTGGTTGTCGAGTGGCCCGCTGAATCCCCTGATGGTCTCGAGGGCCCTCTCCCGATTCTCGTCCAGGTTCTCCGACTCGGGACGCACCACGAGCAGGTCCAGGTCGACCCGGTTGAATTCGCCGGCGTCATCCACCAGGGCGCGCTCGCCGAGTCGCTGCCACCACAGGCGCGCTCCGGCCGTGTCGCCCTCGGCCCGGACACTGAGTATGCTCATGTACACATACGGATAGGCGAAGTCCGGACGGATGTCCATCGCCCTACGCACCCACGTCCTGGCTTCATCGTACCTGCGGAGCAGGGCCAGGGTCTCCCCGACGCTGAAGGGCGCCATGGCGGACCGGGGATCGAGCTCGGCGCCGATCTCGAAATGCTCGATCGCCTCGTCCATGTCCCCGGCGCGTCGATAGACCGATGCTATCGTCGTCTCGAAACCGGCGTCACTGGGTCGGGCCTCGAGCGCGATCTTCAGTTCCCGCAGCGCCTGATCGTAGTCCAGCTGCGTTCGGTAGTACCAGTGCCCCAGCGCCGCATGTCCCTCCGGGAGATCGGGCTCCAGCTCGAGGGCCCGCTCGATCCACTCGCGGGACACCGCGACGATCGAGTCCGAGCGATCGAAGTGGAAGTGGTACAGCATGCTTCCCACAGCGCCCTTCAAAGCCGACGCCTCGGCGAACTCCGGATCGCGCTCGAGTACGCGCGACACGATCGCATCACCCGACCGGAAGTTCGATTCGAGATAGCTCTCGTGGAAGTACGAGAGCGCCTGCAGGTAATCCTGATAGGCGTCGAAGTCCTCGGTGGGCGTCCGGGCGATAGCGGCCCGCTCTGATTCCGTGAGCTGAGCCCGGAGCGCCTCGGTGATCGCGTCCGCAATCTCGCTCTGCACCTGGAAGATGCTGGCGACCGAGAGCTCGCCCTCGTACTGCTCCGCCCACACGTGGCCCTCTGACCCGGCGTCGATCAACTGCACGTTGATCCGGAAGGCCTCGCCGGCGCTCTGTACTCCTCCCTCGAGGATGTTGTCGACGCCTAGCTCGCGCCCGATCTCCGGGATGCTCTTGGTCGTCTCTCGATATTCCTCCACCGAGGTCCGTGAGATGACCTTGAGCGATCCGATCTTCGACAGCTGCGTCAGCAGGTCGTCGTGAATGCCGTCGGTGAAGGGCTGCGTCCCGGGGTCGCCACTCGTGTTGCGGAACGGTAGCACCGCGATCGACGTGCGCTCGTCCTCCGAATCGGCCGCCACCTGTGTGAGATCGATCGGGGGCGCGGGGGTGGCTGTTTCGCCGCCGGACCTGGTGGAGAGGGCCAGCCATCCGCCGACCACGAGCATCAGAGTCCCGGCGAGCGCTAGTAGGCCTGCCGGCCACCGCTTGCCTGCCGGTGCGGCCACGATCTGCGTCAGCTCGCCTGGAGCGGCTTCTTCAGTTCGCTTCATCCCTTCGGGGGTGGATTCGAAAGCCCACGCCAGCACCAGCGCGATCGGGAATCCGAGGAAGCACAGGAGAGCGATGCCGCGAACGACTGAATCCGGCAGCTGCATCGCGGGCACCAGTATATCGGCCAGCTGCAGGACGCCGAACGTCACGGCGCCGTACACGGCGGCAACCTTGAACACCTTCCGCCGCTTCAGCTCCGCGAAGAAGCGCTTGTACCCGTGCGTTTCTGACATGGGCAGGAAGATCGGGCTACTGCGCGGGCTGGTGCAAGCGGGAGCCGAGCGCGATGGGGTGGTCCTGCGCCTGACCGGGGTCGATTCCCAGGGTCCCACTTTGGGAATCGGCGCCGAGGGTCCGGGGGTCCGTGGCGGGTTTTGCCGCGATTCCCCGCGAAACCGGTCCGCGAATCTCTGCGTAGGGCTTCACATGACCTGCCCCGCTCGCATGTGCGCGCCGTGCCTCGGAGTACGGCGACAGGTACAGGCGCAGAGAGCGAAAGAGGAAGAAGAGGAAGAGGAAGAGGAAGAGGAAGAGGAAGAGGAGGAGGACGATGTCCGGAATGGCCAGAGAGATTCGGCGCACGGTGCGATCACTGGCGCGCAGCAAGCTCTTTACCGTGATCACGGTGGTGACGCTCGGCGCCGCGATCGGCGCCAACTCGGCGATCTTTAGCGTCGTGAACGGCGTCCTTCTGCGACCGCTTCCCTACCCTGACTCGGACCGCCTGCTGATCGTCGGGCACACCGCGCCGCTCGCAGGCTTCCCGGAGGTGCCCCAATCCACAGGCACGTACGTCCTCTACAGGGACGAGAACACGACGCTCGAGAGCCTCGGAATGTACTGGGACGGCTCGGTAAACCTGAGCGGAGATGGAGAGCCCGAGCGTCTGATGGCCGCCGGGCTCACGACCACGATGTTCGACGTCCTGCGGACGCAACCGCAGCTCGGGCGGCCGTTTCTGGAAGAAGAGACGCTGCCGGATGCCGAGCCGGTCGCGATCCTGAGCCACGGACTGTGGCAGCGCCGCTTCGGAGGAGATCCGGGCGTCATCGATCGCACGCTGATCGTCAACGGCACGAGCCGCCGGATCGTCGGTGTGATGCCGGCCGGCTTCGACCTGCCTGACGAGCCCGCCGTCGAGATCTGGCAGCCGTTCGAGCTGGACCCGGAGGACCTGACGACCGGCAGCTTCAGCTTCAACGGGGTCGGGCGGATGAAGGACGGCGTGAGCCCGGAGACCGTGTACGCGGACATTCGGCGTCTCACGCTCCAGGTACCGGACCGCTACGGGGACTTCCTCACGCACGAGATGATCGAGCAGACCGGCTGGGATGCGATGGTCATCCCGCTGATCGAGCGGGTTACGCGAGACGTGCGGCAGGCCCTGTGGATCCTCCTCGGAACCGTGGGCGTCGTGCTTCTGATCGCGTGCGCCAACGTGGCGAACCTGTTCCTGGTACGGGCGGAGGGCAGACACAAGGAGATCGCCATCCGGAGCGCCCTCGGTGCGGAGAGGGGGATTCTGGCGCGCGGGTTCCTGCGCGAGAGCACGGTCCTGGCACTGGCAGGCGGCGTGCTCGGCCTCTTGCTCGCGTTCGGCGGGATCCGGCTGCTCGTGGCTCTCGCCCCCGAGAGCATCCCGCGCCTCGCCGAGATCCGGATCGACGCCCCCGTGCTGTTGTTCACGCTTGGTGTGTCCGTGGCTGCCGGGCTGCTGTTCGGGCTCGCGCCGCTATTCAGGCACACCCGGCCGGATGTAGCCAATTCGCTCAAGGAGGGCTTCAGAGGCACCACGTCGGGCAGGGCGAGGGTGCGAGCGCGGACCGTGCTCGTGCTGGGACAGGTGGCGCTCGCGTTCCTGCTGATGGTGGGCTCGGGCCTTTTGGTGAAGAGCTTCTGGCACCTGAAGAACGTCGACCCGGGTTTCGAAGCGGAGAACGTACTGACGCTGCGCCTCTCGCTTCCCGACGTGACGTACGACAGCCAGGAGACGGTCGCGGCGTTCTATCAGCAGCTCGTGGATCGAGTGGAGGCTCTTCCCGGAGTCGAGCAGGCCGGCGCGACGAACAAGCTGCCGCTCAGGGCGGGCGGCGAGAGTCACAGTGGCGTGCTCATCGAAGACGAGCCGGTCGAGCCCGGCTCGCTGCCCCACATTTCGCTCACGATCATGACGGCCCCGGGGTATTTCGAGACGATGGGCATCCGGTTGCTGGAGGGTCGCCTGATCGACCGCTCGGACATCACCGGACAGACCGGAGCCGTAGTGGTGAACCGTGCGTTCGCCGAGCATTTCTGGCCCGGGGAGAGCGCGATCGGAAAGCAGGTGTGGCCAGGCGCCTCCGAGGAAGAGATGGAGGGCGAGTACTTCGCCTGGTGGCAGGTCGTCGGCATGGTAGACGACGTCCGGAATCTGGCCCTGGAGGAGGAAATCAGACCGATCATCTACTACGCGATGGTCGGTCCGGGAGACGACTACCGCTCGACCATGAGCATCGTCGCGCGGACCACGGCCGCCCCGACTTCGCTGGCCCCCGCGATCCGCGATGCGGTGTGGGAGATCGATCCCACCGTCCCCATCACGGGCATCGAGACGATGGAGCGCGTGCTTGGTGATGCGACCTCGAGGGCGGGCTTCACCATGCTCATGCTGGGAATCGCGGCCGGAGTGGCGTTGCTCCTCGGTGCGGTGGGGCTGTACGGAGTGATCAGCTACGGCGTCACACAGCGCCGGCAGGAGATCGGCGTGCGCATGGCGCTCGGCGCCCCGGCCGGACGTGTGCGCGGAATGGTCGTGAAGCAGGGCGCGGCCGTGGCCGGGCTCGGTCTCGGGATCGGCTTTGCCGCCGCGATCGGGCTGACGCGCCTCATGGACGCCCTCCTGTTCGAGGTGTCGCCCACGGACCCGCCCACGTTCGGCTTCGTGGTGGCGTTGCTGTTCGTGGTCGCGCTGTTCGCCAGCTGGGTCCCGGCCCTGCGGGCGGCGTCGGTGGATCCGGCCA
>JBDHFS010000019.1:0-19351 GCA_039590285.1 Gemmatimonadota bacterium | reverse complement strand
CCATCGCTCTGCGCGCGGAGTAGAGCCGCACTTTCGCGGCAATCGCGCTTCGAAGAAGTCGGGGGTGCGTCCGATAGCGGGCGCGCCCCCTTCGTGCGCTGTGCCTCGGGTCGCCGGACGTCAGGTGGCCGCGGCTGACGTCGCCGCCACGGATGCGGCCGTCGTCGCCGCGATCACCGCGGCCTGAGCGGCCTGGACCGCGGCCCGGGTCGCCTCACCTACGACGTCGCCTTCTGCTATCGCCACGATCCACTCCTTGCGCTCCTTGACGATGTCCTTGCCGAGGACGGGCTTCAGGAGGCCTGTGCCGTGGGCCAGGGCTACGAGAACGGCGGTTCGTGCGTCCAGGGCCTTTTCGTCACCCATCACGGCGGCGCCCATCCGGTCCATGACGCGACGCTCGGGAGACCCGTCCAGCGTGGGGTAGGCGGCACGCCGGAACAGTACGAGAATGCGATCCTCTCGCTCACGCAGGATGCCGCGCCGGCATAGGCCGATGGCGATCCTTCGCTTGAGGTCCTTGAGCTGGTAGAAGCGCATCACCCAGTCCTGCGGTGAGCGCTTCTTCTTCGACGTCGCCACCCTGTGCAGGCACTCGTCCAGGATCGGGTCGGCGAGCGGCTTCGGATCCGTAACCGTCACCAGGTAGCTCGGCTTCTTACCGGGCTTGAGCGGCTTCTTCCGCGGCTTCTCCTCCAGAGTCAGTCGCTCCGTGAGCAGAAGCTCGGCCAGAAGCGCCCCACCGAGAGCGAAGCTGTATTGTGACGAGTGCGGCGTGCCCTTCTCGTCCTTGAGCGCGAGCAGCAGCACTTCTTCGTGGAGCCATAGCTCGGGCTTTTCGTTCATCCTTGTCTCCGTGTCGGATTCGTGTCCCGATGTAGTATACACGCCAGCGAGGCCGGAATTCGCGTCGCCCGGACTTACCCGGCGGCGGTCACATGTGGACTCGGATGCCCAGGCCCACCGTGTTCGAGCCGGATTCCGTCGCGCCTCCGAACAACCCGAACACTCCGGACCGGTGGTGGATGCGGCCCACGAGCTGAACGTACGGGAGGCTGGGTACGGCGAATGTCGCCTCGAACATGAGGTAGTTGAGGAAATGACGTGTCTTCCCCTCTCCGGTGGTGATCTTCTCGACTTCGGGAACGGAGCCCACGATCGAAACGCCCTCACCGACGGCCAAGGTCGTGGCGACGGTTCGATTCCAGGGCAAACGTCGCCACCGAAAGACGGCGTAGGCGGTCAGCTCGGGGATCCACTCGCCGGAGGGTTGTGCCCGGGCGGACACCTTGCCGGCGACCTGGAGGCGGGCCGCGAGGAGGTTGTCGAAAAAACGGCTCACGCCCGTGGTCGCCGGAAGAGTGTAGGCCACGTCGAGACCGTACATGTCCTCTCCAGCGTAGTCCCAATTGAAACGGACGGTACGGAGGAGAGTGTGATAGTTGGACCAGCCCTTGAAGGCCATCATCGACCACGGAGTGTCGTCGAGCCGATCGTTGGGATCGAAACGGCGTGCCTCGGCTTCCTGGGCGAGAACCGGAGCGCCCGTCAGCAGCAGGATGGCCAGGCCGAGGACACATGCCCGGCGCGTGGAGAACATACGTCGGCCCCCACAGGAGCCGCTGCGGAAGTGAGCGAGCCTCGCCATGCGCGCATACTACCATGGGACAGCGGATTCTGCAGTGTAGCGGGAGGAAGAGTGTCCGGCTGTTAAACATGGAAGGATCCAGTTGCCGGCAGGGAGCCTACCCGCGGCCCTTTACGATCGACTCCATGCGTGTCCGGCGGCGGCGTAGATTCCGAGCACCTGGAGGATCGACTTGCCTCGGATCATCCTCTCTTCCTCACGATTTCCTCGAGCCGAGACCGAGCTTCTTCAACGCGCGGCTGTAGATCCGGGTCGGCGTCGGCCCACAATTCGACGAAGCGCCCGTAGTAGCCGGCGGCACGTTCGAGATCGCCTTGCCCGTCGTACAGCTGGCCGAGGCGCCGCAGGGTGATGGGGATTCGCCGGGTCTCGGCCTCGAGACCGAACGCGCTTCCGTAGTCCAGGGAAAGCTCGTAGCGGGCGATCGCCGAATCGGCCATCCCGGCCTGATCGTATGCGCGAGCCAGGTCCCAGCTCACCGAACGCTGCCCGAGGCCGGAATAGAACGAATCGAACTCGCGCTCCGCTTCCTTCAGGCTGGCGACCGCGTCCGTGAACCTTCCCTCCCCGTACGCCAGAAAAGCTTCGAACCAGGCATCCGTAGCCGCGCGCACCGGCGCGGGCTGAGACGCGTAGGCTTCGTCTGCGCGCCGATCCGCTTCGAGCCAGCGTCGCGCCTCTTCAGGCCGTCCGGCTAGAGCGAAGAAGAAAGCACGTCCCGTGCCGCCGTCGACCGTGTCGAGGTCGCCCGCCGCGGCAAGCGCCTCTTCGAGAATCCGAACCGCCGATGCGCGCTGCTGACGGACCGATAGCTCGTTCCACGCATGCCAGTCGGCCCGCGCTACCGCGTCGTCCCGCCGCTGCGCATCCTCGAAGTGGCGATCCGAGTCGCGGAGCTGGCCTCGAGCCACATCGATGAAGGCCTGCACCTCGAGGCCCTGCCTCCGAGCCGCCGAGCGCCCACTTCGCAGCAGGATGTCGACGTTCTCCTGGGCGATCTCGAACTCCCACTCCGCGGCGGCCATCCGGCTTCTGAGGTACTGGACCCAGGGATGGCCGGTCGCGGCCTCCTCCAACTCGGAAGCCACGACCCAGGCAGAGTCGCGCTCACCTAGGTAATGAAGGACGCCCGACAGGTTCACGTACGCATTGGGACTGTATGGATCGAGAGCAATGGCCCGGGTCAGCAACTCCGTGCCTGCCGCAGGGTTGCCCTGCCTCCCGTACAGGTTCGCGAGGTTGTTCAACGCCCAGGCGTCGTTGGGGTACTGGTCGAGAAGCGCCCGGTACGCCGTGATGCCAGCCTCCACATCTCCCGTCACCGTCGAATGGTACGTGCCGATGGTGATGTAGCGCTCCCGGTCCGTCAGCAAGTCGCGAAGCTCGTAGGCTCGCGTGGCTGCCTCCCGGGCCGCCGAGACATCCGTCAACACATCGACCACCGCCAGCTTGCGCCACGCCATGGCGAACGTGGAGTCGATCCCGATTGCCTCGTGTAGCAGGGCCCGGGCAAGATCTCGATCTCCTCCGTCCTCGGCCGCGAGCGCCTGCGAATACTTCCGAAGGGCCTCGAGCGACGTGGTCGTCGCCCGGTCCAGGGGAGCGCTGGCTCGGATCGACCCGAGAGACTCGCCCATGCGCTCACGCATGCGGCGCGACAGCCGGTCGATCGTCTCCAACACCTGGCTCGAGTCCGAGGCGGATTCCCGCAGATTGAGGAGGTCTTGTCCGGTTTCGGCCGCCACCAGCCGAGCCGTGAACACGTAGCCCCCGCCGACTCGTGCCACCTCTCCGGCCACGACGGCCTTGATCCCCTCGCGAACGGCAGCTTCGACAGCCACGTCTTCCTCGAGGGGCGTCTCGGGAGGGCGCTCCATGCGGGCCAGGACCGCCGCGATGAAGGTCGGATCGGCAAGGGTCACCGTAGGCGATTGGGACAGGTCCACCCGGAGGGCCATGGTGGCCGCCTCGGCCATGTCCGGGTCGCCCGCGAATTCGGCCAGGATGAGGCGCTCTCCGTCCTCGATCAGGCCCTTCGCCACCAGCGTGCCGGCGGAGCCGAGGCCCGCCCGGCGGGCAAATGCGTAGCCACCGAGCACGACCGCGAACAGGGATGCGGCGGCGGCCCCCCCCATGATCGCGTTCTTCCAGGTGAATAGCCCACGCTTGTGGAGCCGCGTGTCCGGCTGCCGAGCGGACGGTGCGGGCACGGTTGACGTCGGCACGGATTCCCAGTCCGACTCCGAAGCAGACTCGGCGCCGGTCATCCGACCCTGGATGATCGCCGTGGCCAGCATTACGGGAAGGCCAAGAAGCAGAAGCACGAGCGCGAACGGAAACACCCACGGCGGAAGGCCCATGTTCTGCGTGACGACATCAACCACCTGGAGAACGGCCCACGACACGCCGACGTAGACCGCGAAGACCTGCCAGACGGCCCGCCGGTGGGTCTCCCGAAGCAGCTTCCTCATCCGCGCTCTCTCACGATGTCCTCGAGGCGGGCGCGTGCGGCCTCGACCATCGGCTGTACCTCGGGATCACCGCGCTCCCAAGCTTCGATGAACTCTGCGTACGCCACGACTGCCTTTTCGGGCTCCCCGAGGGCCTCGTACGCCCGCCCGAGCTCGAGGTAGGCGATCGTCGTGTATTGGTGCCCCCACATGGAGCCGAGCCATTTGACGGCTTCCGCGGGCCTGCTCAGGTCCGCGTAGATCTGACCAATCCACAGGCGGGCGATCCCGGCATCCGCCGTACGGTAATTGTCTTCGATGAGAGGAAGAGCGGCGGCCGGATCACCTGATCTCCACAGGCGGTAACCTTCGATCACCTCGAGGAGAGCCGCCACGTACTCTACCGTCTCCGATTCTCCCTCCGTCGCGGCTTGATCGCCGGCTTCGACAATGGCGGCCTTCAGAAGCTTGAGATCGCCGACCCGATTCTGCTCGATCGCGTACGTTGCCAGACACCCCAGGCTGCGCGGCCCCCTGTTCTCGATGCGATCGGTCGCCAGGTACCGCTCGAGCACTTCCGCGGGAACCGGCAGGCGACTGTGGTACATCGTCGAGACGAAGCACGTGGAATACGACCCGTCCACGGCGGAGTCGTTAATGTAATCCAGGGCCTTTCCGACCTGGCCCGCCTGCCGGGCGCCCGTCGAGGCAAAGAACATCGCAACTTCGCGCACCTGGTCGGGGCTCACGCCCGATATGCCGGCCTCTTCCGCTCTGCGGTAGGCCGCCTGCTGGACGAGCTCGAACGAATCCCAGTATCGGGGGTGCCTCAGGCCGAAATTGAGACCGGTGAGATCGTTCGCCGGAACGCTGTCCAGGCGGGCCAGCGCCCAGCTGCGCGCTGAGTCGCCGCCGAAAGCCAGTGCGAGCATCAAGGGGTCTGCCGATCCACCACTGGCCCGGCGGGCATCGGCCATCAGACCCGCGACGTAGGCACTGTCCGGCGTCGTCCACAGCGCCACGTCGACGAGGTGGCTGTGGTACGGGCCGAACGACGGATCCAGCTCCACGGCCCTCGTGAACACCCTTTCCATCTCCTCCCGGCTTACCGGAAGGTTGTGTCCGCGGTGGAGGTAAAGCTCGCCCAGCATGAAGGCTGCGTCGGCGTCGTCAGGATGAACCTGTACGTATTCCCTCAGATCTTCCAGGCCGACCAAGCGGCGAGCCGTGACTGACAGATCGGCCTCGAGAAGGATCCGCTCCCGCCGCGGGAGCTGTTCCTTATACAACGCCGCCCTATGATGCGCCTCCCGCTGCAGGCCACTCCAGGTGCCCTCCATCCAGCCGTAGCAGTCGCCGAGCCGAAGGTAGGCCAGGGCGAACGTGGAATCCGCGTCAATGGCCTGGCTGAACGATTCCGCGGCGGCCGGAAAGTCCGAACGCCGGAAGAAAGACATACCCTCGAGGTACGCCTTGAGAGCATCGACCGACGACGTCGTCACGCCCGCCAGGTCCATGCTGACCGACTCCACCCCTCCGGTCGTTGCGATCTCCCTGACCGCCGCCACCGACAGCCTGTCCACTAGCACGAACACGCTGTCGGCGGGCCCCTCGACCTGGACGTCGCCCAGGGCCTCGCCCGTCTGTGCATCGTACAGGTCGGCCGTGAGGCGCATGCCCTGACCCCCGGCAATGGCGCTCCCGACCAGGGCATAGCTCGCGCCCGTAGCCCGCGCCACACCGAGCGCCGTATCCAGGTCACCACCCCTTTCATCGGCCCGGGCCTCTTTCCACCGGGCGAGAACCGTGCGCCCGGCGATCGTCCGCAGGCCGGCGGCCCCGTCGAGGTTGGTGGACATGAGGTCCACCATCCCCTCGCGCCACACGTCGAGACCATCACCGCGGACTACGAATGGCAGGATCGCGATCGCCGGCACCGCCGATTCGGCCACGGCCTCATCGGGAGACAGCACCTTCTCCTTCAGCAAGACCGCCAGGCCTGCGAGCCCGAACAGGAGCGAGAACGCCAGGACGCCGCCGAGGATGGCGTTGCGCCACGTGAACAGTCGTCCCGCCGCCTCTGGAACCGACTCTTCCATCTCTTCGCCGCCCGAGTCGCCGCCGGAACGCCCGGAAAGAAGGGACTGCACGACGGACGTCGCGAGAAGGATCGGGAGACCGATGAGCAGCAGAACGAGGGCGAACGGGAAGACCCATTCGGGGAGCCCCATGCGCTCGGTCACGACGTCCACGACTTCGAGCACCGCCCACGAGGCGGCGGCATAGATACCGAGGACCTGGAGAATCGTCTTGCCGCGGATCATCCGCGCTCTCTCACGATCTCATCGAGGCGGGCGCGTGCGATGGTGACGCGCGGCTGGAACTCGGGATCGGCGTCGGCCCACACTTCCACGAATTGGGCGTAGTAGACGGCGGCCTTCTCCGCATCGCCCTCGGCGTCATAGAAGTGCGCGAGACGCTCGAGCACCGGGGCCAGCTTCCGATCGGACCACGCCCGGAACAGCTGCCTGCGGCCGAGCCAGCGCTCGTAGTGCTCCGCAGCCGCCGCCGTATCACCCGCGGTGAAGAGCAACTCCGCCAGCTCATCGGCGGCGTTGGCGGGATCCCAATCCGGAGTCTTCTCGGCTCTGAGATCCACGACCGCCTGGGACGATGTGAGGGCTCCCACGAAGTCCCCGACCCCGTAGGCCTGAGCGGCCTTCCAGTTCAGCTCCCTCAGATCCAGCTGCCACGGCGGGGCGTTGACCTCGGCCAGAGAATCCGCCCGCAGGCCACGTTCATAGTACGCGCGGCCTTCATCCAGCCTGCCGTTCAGCGTATGCAAGAAACCCAGCCAGATACCCGCATCCGAGACCAGGCTGTCCGGTGACTGGGCAATCGCCCGGTCCAACCGGTTCATGGCGGAAACCGTATCGTTTCGCAAGTCGATGTCCACGTCCCACCACCATCCGGCCACATCCAGCGAATCTGGATCCTCCCAGCTCTCGCGCATCAACCGACCTGCGCGGATGACTCGGCCGCGCACCCTCTCGATAGCCGACAGCTGGGCCTGGGCCCAGCGCCGCTGGCTGAGCATCTCGCTCTCGAGCAGCGGCTGGAGCCGCATCTCGGCGGCGTCGTAGTCCCCCTCGGACATCGCCAGAGCAGCCGAGAACCGGTCGAAGAACGGATGGCCCGGAATCGCCTCGTCGAGACTCTCGAGAACGGCATACGCCGAGTCGATCGCTCCCGTGAAATGCAGGTTACGGATGAGGTTCGTGTAAGACAGCGAGCTCGTATAGGGATCCGATGCCACGGCGCGACTGAACATCTCGATCGCCAGGTCCGGCTCACCGCGCCTCTGGTAGACCACACCCAGATTGTTCAGAGCCCAGCCATCATCGGGGTAGAGATCCAGCAGAGTGCTGAAGGCCGTGGTGGCCGCGTCCAGGTCCTGTGTCAGGTAGTTGTGGTACAGTCCGATCGCGTGGTATCGCTCGCGATCCGTCATTCCGTCCCGCAGCTCGTACGCTTGCGTCACGGCCATTTCCCGCCGCTCGGGATCGGCGGCGGCCAGTTTACGCCATGCCATTCCGAACGTGGAATCGAGGGCGATCGCCTCGTCGAGCAGCGAGATTCCCTTCTCGTTGTCACCTTCGTCAATGGCCGCGAGCGCCGACGAGTAGCGTCTGAGAGCTTCCAGCGAGGAGGTCGTCGCTTTGGCCAGAGACGCACTGTTTCGGATCGAGCCGAGGGACTCTCCCAACCTCTCGCGAAGCTGCCGGGAAAGACGGTCGATCGACTCCATGACCTTGGTGGAATCGGAAGCCGTCTCCCTGAGGGTGATGAGGTCGTCGCCCGATTCGGCCGAGGTAACACGAACCGAGATCACGTGATTGCCAGCTACCGTGGCGACGTCGCCCGAGATCACGGCCTTGAGGCCTTCGCGAATGGCCGCCTCGCGAGCCAGGTCCGCCGAGAGCGGGGCACCTGATTCCAGATCCACTTCCATACGATCGAGAACGGCACCCACGTACGACGGCTCCGCCACGGACACGACATCGGACTGCCCGAGATCCACCCGGAAGGCCATGGTGGCTACGGCTGCGAGCGCCGAGTCACCGGCGAAGTCGGCCAGAACCACGCGCTCCCCGTCCTCGATCAGGCCCTTCGCCACGAGCGTGCCGGCCGAACCGACGCCGGAGCCGCGAAGAACCATCCACACCGCCGTCGCCGCTCCGAAAAGCGCCAGCGCCGCGATCCCTCCAGCGATGGCGTTGCGCCACGTGAACACACTGCGCTTGAGCCAGCTCGAGGCTTCAGCCTTGGTAGGTGCGCTGGAGCCGGTCCGCGGAGCTGGAGAGGCGGTCTCGGCGGCTTGAGGTTCGGCCCGGGTCGGCGCTGTCTCTGGTCCATCGTCCGCTGCCATCTGTCTGCGCATGCCCACCTGGACGAAGGCCGTGGCCAGGACCATGGGGAAGCCGATCAAGAGCAGCACGAGCGCGAGCGATGGAACCCAGTCAGGAAGCCCCGCGCTCTGCACGAGCTGGTCCACTACCTGGAGCACGATCCAGGAGCCGGCCGCATACAGGCCCAGCACCTGCCATAGGGATCGTCGGTGAATCTCGTGAATCAGCTTCCTCATCCCCGCTCCCTTATGATTTCCTCGAGGCGCGCCCGCGCCGCTTCCACGCGAGGCTGCAGCTCGTCGTCGGCCTCCGCCCACAGCTCCACGAACCGGGCATAGTAAATGACCGCAGCCTCCAGATCGCCTTCTTCATCTTGCATCCGGGCCAGAATCTCGAGCGACGGACCGAGCCGCGGACCTTGCTGGTACTGGTTCCCGAACGACCGGTAGAACCAGGGCGTGTCCACGTAGTCCTGCCAGGCCTCGATCGCTGCCGCGCGATCGCCGGACTCTTCGAGTGCGCGCGCGAGGCCGGGAAGCGCGCACAGGATGCAGTAGCCGGTGTCGGACTCTCGATACAGCCGGACCGCCTCTTCCGGGCGGAGTTCCGTAAGTGCGATCGCCGCCCGCGCCCGGAGGGCCGCAGACTCATACCGGGGACGAAGCTCGGCAGGCACGGCCACCTCGAAACCGTCCATCATCGACCTGGCCGACTCGACGTTTCCGACGTAGGCGTGGAGCTCGGCCAGCTGCAGGTACGGCCTGTCGAGAGGATCCAGCGATGCCAGCGGAAAGCGCTCCAGAGCCGTCTCGACCAGCGACAGCGCCGCAGCCGGATCGTTCACGACAGCCGCTTCCACCCAGGCGGCCTGAACGGTGTTCACGAGGTAGTTGAACGCTACGCCTCGCTCGGCGTTCACATCCCGTGCCTCCTCGAGGTAGGAGGCCGCGCGCGCGAGCTCTCCGCGAGAGGCCGCGAACACCGCCAGATCCGCGTTGGCGATGGACCGGGACGTGAAGCTGCCCGGGTTCTTCGCGACACCCGCGGTCATGTAGTCGATCGCGTCGGTGAAGAGTCCTTGGGTCGCCGCGACGTGAGCTGAGTACCACTCTGGAGAGACGGATTCCGGAAACAGGTCGCCCATGGCCCGTAGGTCCCCCGATGCTTGCTCAAACCGGCCCAGGTTCGCCCTGATCTCGGCCAGGTTTCCCAGGGTGACCACTGCGGAATCCGCGGCGACGGCTCTCGCGAACAGCTCTTCGGCTTTCTCGAACTCACGGAGTTCCGTGTACTGAACGGCCAGGTTATTGAGCGCCGTGTGGTCCTGCGGGTCCATTTCAAGCAACGCCTCGTACTCCGGCGTGGCCCGGTCGAACTCGAACGTGGCATGACTGAAATAGGACGCCCGCGCCAGATGTCGCTCCCGCCTGGTGAGACGGTCCTGGTACTCCAGCGTCCTGGTGAGAGCCTCGACGCTCTTGCCCGGCTCCTGGCCACGGTTCTGGTACACGAGGGCCAGACCCCGCCACGCCATGGCGAAGGCCGAGTCGCGCTGGATGGCCTCCTTCATCAAGGCTTCCACCCGGTCCGACGGACCTTCCCGCCGCCGGAGCGTCGATCCCTGAGAATAGAGCCGCAGCGCCTCCAGGTCGGCCGTGGTCACCTGCTCGAGCGGGGCGCTCGAGCCGATGTCTCGGAGCGGATCCCCCACCCTCTCCCGCATCCCCTTCGAAAGACCATCGATGGCGGCGATGATCTCGTCTTCGTTCGCCGCGGTCTGCCGTTGCTGGGCGAGGACCGCTCCGTCTCTCACGGATATCAGGCGCGCCGAGAGCACGTAGCCGGATCCGGCGGGTGTGATCTCGCCCGTGACGATGGCCGGGATGCCCTCTCGCTCGGCCAGCTGGCGAGCGAGATCGGCGTCCAGCGTGACCGCCGGCTCCAGCTCCATCCTCTGCATGCCCGCGGTGACCACCGACGGGTCGGCGACACGAACCACCCTGGAATCAGCGAAGTCTATGGTGAACGCCTCCGTGGCGGCTCGGCCAAGAAGCGAATCCGGGGATGAGAACTCGGAGATCAGGATCGTGGCCTTCTCTTCAAGCACTCCCTTGGCCACGAGTGTCCCGGCCGGGCCGATCCCGGTGGAGCGGGAGACCACCCACCCCAGGGTCAGCACACCGAGAAGGGCGAAAGCGAGGACGCCACCCATCATGGCGTTGCGCCAGGTGAGGAGGCCGTGGGCACGAGCAGGGGACGGGACGGGCTGCGGGACGGGCTGTGGACCCGTCTCCACGGCCGCAGCCACCGCTTCGTCAGGCACAGCCGGAGGCGCCGCCGGTACGGCCGCCCCCTCCTGCACGAACGCCGTGGCCAGAACGACCGGCAACCCGATCAGCAACAGCACCAGTGCGAATGTGGGTACCCACTGCGGGAGCGCCGCTGCCTCCGCCAGCTGATCCACGACCTGAAGGACAACCCACGACGCGGCGAGGAAGATCCCCAGTACCTGCCACAGGGATCGCCGGTGGATCTCGTGAATGAGCCTCCTCATCCCCTCTCCCTCACGATCTCCTCGAGGCGCGTCCGGGCCGCCTGGACCCGTGGCTGCAGCTCCGGATCGGCGTCCGCCCACAGCTCGGCGAAGCGGGCGTAGTAGACGGCGGCATTCTCGAGGTCTCCCTGGTCGTCGTACAGCTGGCCGAGGCGCTCGAGCGTGCGGCCGAGGTAGCCCCCATCGTGGACCACGCGGCCGAAGGCCCGTGCGTTTGCGTAGGTCCCGTAATATGCTGTGGCCGAATCGGCCTGGCCCGCCATATCGAACGTCATCGCGAGCGACATCGACTCGCAGATGCTCGCGCATTCCCACTGTCCCGTCCCGCGACGGCCCTCGGAGCTCTCTTCCCTGCCCTCGCGCAGCGCATCGGCGTAGCGTCCTTCGGCCCGCGCCACGCCCGCCCGGGTGGCCGGTCCGTTGCCCGGCACCCCGCGGGCCAGTACCTCGGGAACTTCAGTCCGCATCTCGTCCAGCAGGCGATGCGCATCATCCACACGGCCGGTGGTGGCGTAGAAATACGCCAGTTCCAGGTACGGCCTCTCGAGCGCGTCCATCGGGGCCAGCGGGTAGCGCCTGAGGCCGCTGGCAACGCGTTCGATGGCCGCGGCCGTGTCCCGCCCTACGTCCAGCTCGAACCAAGCTGCGAGGATCACGTTGTCCAGCGCTTCCGGCGGTCGCCCGCGGTCCCGGTGCGCGGCCTCAGCGCTCTCCAGATGGGCAAGCGCCGCGTGCAGTCGGCCCCGGGCGGCGTCGGATTTAGCCATATCCTGCTGCGCGCCGGCGACCTCGTAGAGATTGCCCATCATGTCGGCGGCCAGGGCCTCCAAAGCCCGATCGTAAGCCTCGTAGTCGCCGGTCTCATCCAGGGCCAGGAACGCCGCCCACGTTCGGCTGGTCGGATTCGGCGGGAATGCTCCGGTCGCGATGGCCATCCGATCGACCGCGACATCGACCTGTCCGGCGTCGTACGCCGCGACGGCGCCCACTGCGTACGAGCGCGAAGAGGAGTCCGCCAATACCAGCCGGTCCGCGAGCTCTGCGGCTTTCCGGAACTGGCCCAGCTGCCAGTACTTCACGGACAGATTGTTCAGGGCCCAGTGATCGCTCGGGTCGAGCGCCAGCATATTGTCGTAGGCCTGGATCGTGAGGTCAGGACGGCCGAGGGCCCAATCGTTGTACGCCGCGACGGCCAGATAGCGCTCGCGATCCGTGAGCCGATCCCGATGCTCGTACGCCTGCGTGAAAGCCTCGAGCGACCGGCCACGCTGCTCCTCGCGGTTCGCCAGGAACACGCCGAGCTTGCGCCACGCCATCGCAAACTCCGGGTCGACCGTCACTGCTTCCTCGATCAGCGCGATCGCCCGCTGACTGTCCATGTTCCGCTCGTCCTCTGCGATGGCCTCCGTGTATTTTCGCAGCGCCTCGAGCGAAGGTGTGGTGACGTTCTCCAGCGGCGGAGATGCGCGAAGCGAGGTGTACGACTCGCCGATTCGCTCCCGGAGCTCCCGGGACACCCGATTGATGGCCTCGACCACTTCGCTCGAGTCGGCGGCTGTCTCGCGGTGCGAGGCCAGAACGCTGCCGTCCTCGGCCCGTACGAGCTCGGCGCTCACGACGTAGGCACCGCCGGCGACGTTGATCTCGCCGCCGAATACAGCCGGGATCCCCTCTCGCTGCCCGATCTCTCGCCCGATGGCCAGATCGATCCGGGTGTCGGCCGGGCGCTGCATTCGGTCCAGAGCCGCGGCGAGGAACGACGGTTCCGCGAGGCGCACCACGGGGGACTGCGAAAGATCGACCCTAAAAGCCTCTGTGGCCGCTCGAGCGAGATCCGGATCGCCGGACTCGAACGTAGCGAGGACGACTGGAGAGCGTTCGTCGAGCAGGCCGCTCGCGATGAGCGAGCCGACCGGACCGATTCCCCGGGTCCGCATGAACATGAAGCCGGCGGTCACGACGACCAGTAATGCGAACGCCAGGACGCCGCCGGCGATCGCGTTGCGCCATGTAAACAGACGACCGTGTGATCCCACATCGGTCGCCGGGATCGGCGCGGCCGTCGGCACCGGCTCGCCTGATGCTGCTGCGGCCGATTCCTCAGCGCCGACCTCGGAGACAGGCCCACCTGCATCGATCGAGTCCGTCGCGTCGTCCGCAGCCGGAGTCCCCTCCTGAACGAACGCCGTCGCCAGCACGATCGGGAAGCCGATGAGCAGCAGCACGAGCGCGAAAGCTCCGACCCAGTCCGGCAGGCCAGCGCTCTCGATGAGCTGGTCCACCACCTGGAGCACCACCCAGGAACCGGCCGCATACAGGCCCAGAACCTGCCACAGCGAACGCCGGTGGATCTCGTATATGAGCCTCCTCATCCACGCTCCCTCACGATTTCCTCCATGCGTGCGCGGGCAGCCTGAACGCGAGGCTGCAACTCGGAGTCGGCTTCCGCCCAGAGGTCAAGGAACTGCGCATAATAGAGGGCCGCTTCCTCGAGGTCGCCCCGCTCATCATACAGGTGACCCAGGCTCTCGTAGACGGCGCCTAGAGCTGTCGCGTCGATGAAGATGGCGAAGTTACTGGGAATCTGGAGGTATTCCTCGTAACGAGCGATTGCGGAATCCGCCTGTCCGGATCTTTCGAACAGGCGAGCGAAGTCAACCGACCTGCACCTCGTGCACGCCTCGGGCGGCTGCCGTCGGAGCTCCTCCAGAGCCCGCTCGGCGTTGCCCTCCGCCAGAGCTATCCAGGCCGCGAGGTCGTGCTCGTCCTGCCTCGCTATCTCCAGGTAGCGGGGACTCACCTCGGAGTCCCGTCTGGCCAGAAGCTCGCGGGCTCGATCGGGGTCGCCCGCCCGGGCCGCGATCCTCGCGGCCCACACCCAGGGTCGATCGAGCACGGGAAGCTCCTCGAGCGACGTCTCTTCGAGCGCCCGCTCCATCTGGGCCATAGCCCCGGCCGTGTCACGCACCACCTCCAGCAGCCTGAAGGCCATCCAGAGACCGCTGGTGAGATCGGCGGAAGCGACTCCCTGCCGGACGCGGATCCCGGTCTGTTCGTCGAGAAGTGCCTCGGCGGACCGCAAGCGGCCGTGCAGGAGCTCGAAGTTTCCAAGCGAGCCCTTGAGGTAGGCGACGTCACCGGGCCGTGACGCATAGTCTTCGGCTAGCGTGGCCAACTTCTCACGTGCTGCCGGCTCATCGCCCCGCTGGTATTCGAAGAACGCGCGCCAGCTCTCGAATGTCGGGCTGCGCGGCATCTCGTCGAGGACGGCATAGGCGGAATCCGCTCTTTCGATCTCGCCGATCTGCGCCCAGGCCGTGGCAGCGTTCGCGGCGTATATCGTCTCCGATGGGTCGGCCTCGCGGGCCCGCCGGTAATACTCGCCGGCCCGCACGAAGTCGCCCTGCAGCCAGTAGTTGTAGCCGATGTTGTTGAGGGCCTGCGCATCCGACGGATCCAGGCGAAGCATGGCCTCGTAGACCTGGATAGTGCGAGGCCGGTCCGCCTCGACGTCCTGGTGATACGAGGCCTCGACGAGGTAGCGCTCCCGCTCCGTGAGCCGGTCACGGTGCCGGTAGGCGCTCTCGAGCGCGTCGATCCGACGATCCCAGCTCCCCCGCGTGTTGCCCAGGATCGTGGCCAGATCGCGGTATGCGAGCGCGAAGGCCGTGTCGATGGCCACAGCATCCTCGAGAAGCGCGATCGCCGCCCCCATGTTCCCCTCTTTGTGACGGGCGTCCACGGCCTGAGTGTACCTTCGGAGGGCCTCCAGAGAGCTTGTCGTGACGTGGGCCAGAGGCGGACTCTCGCGCAGTGACGTGTAGGACTCGCCGATCTGCTCCCGGAGCTTCGACGAGACGATGTCGATCGCGTCGAGAACACCGCTCGAGTCCCTCGCCGACGCCCTGGCAGAGGCCAGAACTCCGCCATCGTCCGAGGCGACGAGCCGCGCTGACAGGGCGAATCCGCCGCCAACGGATGAGAGCTCTCCCGAAATCACCGCGGGCACCCCGTCTCGAACCCCCAGCTCGCGGGCTGTCTCTTCGCTCAGCGGCTCGTCGGGCGCGCGGCCCATGCGTTGGAGGGCGTCCTCGATCGAATCGGGCTCGACCAGAGTCACGATGTCGGATTGCGCGAGATCAACACGGAACGCCTCCGTCGCGGCTCGCGCGATCTCGGGGTCGGACGCCTCGAAATCGGCCAGGATCACCTTGCCTCGCTCGTCCAGGACTCCTTTCGCCACGAGCGATCCTACGGGTCCGATGCCCCGATTCCGCATGAACATGAAACCGGCAGTGACGAGCGTGAGGAGGACGAAGGCGGCGGCGCCTCCGATCAGCGCGTTGCGCCAGGTGAACAACCGGTGAGTGGATCGTTCGTCGCGACCATCCACCGGGGCCGCGGACTGCGATACCGAGACAGTTTCCACCTGGCGCCCCGGCCGCCCCTGGATCATCGCCGTGGCGAGCATGATGGGAAGCCCGATGAGCAGCAGAACCACGGCGAACGGGAACACCCAGCCCGGCAGTCCCATGTTGTCCTTCACCACATCGACGACCTGAAGAACGACCCAGGATGCACCGATATATACGGCGAGTACCTGCCAGAAGGAGCGCAGTCTCCCGTCGTTGGAACGACTCTTCGAATCCGTCATGCGTTGTGAGCGTTTCTCCGGTCTAGAGGCACAGCCGCTTCCAATGTGCCCAAAGGCGCATCAGACGGGCAAGGATGGGGGGTCTCGTGGGCTCGATCGGAGGGTGAGGTGCGCGGTTCCTTCCGGGCCAGAAAACGAAGGTGAGAATAGCGACAGCCGCACGAGTACGGCTCTGGCAGGACGTACGCTGCGAGCAGGCACCCGCGCTCGGGTGGCCTGGGGCTTGGCTGGGGGTCAGTCCTCCTTGCCCTCCGCGAGCTCCTCATGGAATGCCATTCCCTCCTGGAGCTGGGTATGAACCGACTCCAGGGCATCGAGCCTGGCGGCCAGCATCTGCGTCTCGGACCCCCGGTTCTCGACTTCCATTCGACGGATGGCGATCCATTCCTCGAGGAAGTTGCCGAGCTTCTTCGACACTGGCCTGAGGAGGATCACTCCGCCGATGATGCTAGCGATGATGACCCAGAACACCACGGTGACGATGAGTAGCAACGGATCCACGGCGGCGATTCTCCTTCCCGGTCATGCGACAGTATGCCTGCCAGCGCATACGGCGTTCAAGCGGCCGTTGTTTCGCCATTGCCGGTGCACTCGGCGTTCAGCACCTTTCGAGAAGATGGTAAGCACCCGACACTCCGGAGCGGCGGCATGCGCACTCCCGTCATTCTCCTGCCATTTCTGGTCGCCGCTGCCGCCTGCGCGGTCGAGCGCGGCGACGCTACGGCGAATCACCGCACGGAAGGGACTCCCATGGCCGAAACCAGGCCCTTCGGAACCACGCCCGACGGAGAGCCCGTGGAGTTGATCACTCTGCAAAATCCGAGCGGCGTCGAGCTCGACGTCAGCACGTACGGCGGAATCGTCACGCGCCTGCTCGTTCCCGACCGAGATGGCCAGCTGGCCGATATCGTGCTTGGCTACGATTCGCTGGCCGACTATGTCAGCGACAGCCCATACTTCGGCGCCCTCGTCGGCCGCTACGGCAACCGGATCGCGGCCGGTCGCTTCACCTTGTACGGCACCGATTTCGCCCTCGCCATCAACAACGGCCCCAATCATCTGCATGGCGGAGACCGCGGGTTCGACAAGGTGGTGTGGGCCGCACAGCCCTACTCGAGGGGCTCGGAGGTGGGCGTCGTGCTCGGGTACGTGTCCCCGGACGGAGACGAGGGTTATCCCGGTGAGCTGTCGGTTCAGGTCACTTACGCCCTCACGGCCGAGGGCGATCTGCGGATCGATTACCAGGCGACGGTCGACGCCCCTACCGTCGTCAACCTCACACACCACGGCTACTGGAACCTGGCTGGCCATGACTCCGGAGAAATCCTCGGACACGAGCTCACAGTGTACGCCAGCCGTTTTACTCCCGTGGACGAGACGCTGATTCCGACGGGAGAGCTGCGCTCCGTCGACGGCACGCCATTCGACTTCCGTGAGCCAACGGCGATCGGTGCTCGAATCGAGGCTGACGACGAGCAGATCGCGTTCGGGGGCGGCTACGATCACAACTTCGTACTGGACGCATGGGGGAACGATGGGACGGCGAGGCTCGCGGCCGTCTTGCGGGACCCGTCCAGCGGCCGAGTGATGGAAGTGCTGACCACCGAGCCCGGCCTCCAGTTTTACAGCGGCAACTTCCTGGACGGATCCGATATCGGTAAGGAAGGCACCGTGTACGAGCGCCGGAACGCGTTGTGCCTGGAGACGCAGCACTTTCCGGATTCCCCCAACCGACCCGAGTTTCCGAGCACGATCCTGCGTCCGGGCGAGACGTATCGGTCGACGACCGTGTATCGCTTCTCGGCGGAATGAAAAGGGGGGGCTCGCCGTGTCCCGCCTCACCCGGTTCTCCTGCTCGGACCTGGCTCGGCACCCGGTGTCAGTATGACTTCGGCGGCACCCGGCCAGGCGTCCGCGGCGCGCATCGAGCTTCCATCGCCCTACCTCGCTGGCTATGCCGTGACGCTGGGGGGAGAAGAACTCGAGTACCACTCGCCGCTCCCCGACGTCAACCGGTCGCTGCTCGTGCGCTCCGAAGACGCGCGGCGGGGAATCTCCTGGGAGACGGCGCCGGTGCCCGAGGACTTCGACGCGGACGTCGCGACTTTCGTCATGCTGGCCGGAATCGATGCGACGGACGACCGGCGCGAATTCACGATGTCTGTAGACGGCCGGCCCGTCCTCCGCTTCGAAACGCCCGACGTAGCAGAGACCGGCACCGTCGCCCTGACCGGAGAGGAGGGTGTTCGCGCCGGCTTTCGGGTCACGCTGGTGGACAAGTACGCCGACGCCATGGGCTACCTGTTCCTGCACGTGCCGCGGCGGCTGCTCCAGCCGGGGCGTCCCCTGCACCTCTCCGTGCACGGAGAAAGCGCCGGCACACGCACCTGGTTCATGGTATTCAAGGCGGGAGTCGCGCCGGGCATAGGTCTCAGAGTCGTCCCGGCCGTCGTGCGCACTCCGGACGGCACCCGACAGACCGTCTGGGTTGACGCGCTGTACCTGGGCGAGCAAGGACAGCTGGTTCTCGAAACGCCGGCAGGCACTAGGGAGGCCGAGCTCTCTTTCGGTGTCACGCGGCTCGAGCTCGATGTTCCTGCCGTGGAAAGAACCACCACGGTTCCGATCGGCCTGGAGGTGGACGGGCGGCGGTACTCGGCGGAGCTCACGATCGAGCCGGTCCCACCTCTGGACCTGTACCTCATCCACCACACGCACCTCGACATCGGCTACACGCACGTGCAGGACGAGGTCGAGAAACTTCAGTGGGCCCACCTCGAGGAAGCGCTACGCCTCGGCCAGGAGAGCGAGACCCTGCCGGAGGAGGCCCGATTCGTGTGGCACCCGGAAGGCGTGTGGGCGGTCGAGTCCTACCTCGAGGAGCGACCACAAGCCGAGCGTGATGCGTTGGTCGGCGCGATCCGACGGGGTTGGATACACATCGATGCCCTGTACGCCAACCTCCTGACCGGGATTGTCACGGGAGAGGCGTTGGTGCGCACCGTCGAACCGGCCCGCGCCCTGGCGACGCGGGCCGGCGTTCCGCTTCGATCGGCCATGTTCAGTGACATTCCGGGGCTGAGCTGGGGCGTGGTGCCTGTCCTGGCCCAGGCCGGGGTGCGTTACCTCTCGATCGGACCCAACCGCTGGCATCGGATCGGAGACTTCCTCGAAACGTGGGGAGACCGCCCGTTCTGGTGGGAGTCGCCGTCGGGCAGCGAGCGTGTGCTGACGTGGGTGCACGGCGAGGGCTACTCGATGTTCCACACCGGCCTCGGGTACGAGCACCTCGAGTCTCTCCTGGACGAGGAGCACGTGTTCGCCTACGTGGCCGCGCTGCGCCACAAGGGATGGCCACACGGGATGGCGGCGCTTCGCTACAACATCGGCTCCGACAACGGGCCTCCCGACTCCACGCTCTCGGCCACGGTCGTGAAGTGGAACGAGCGGCACATCACGCCGAGGCTGGTGATCGCGAGCGCCACACGTGCCTTGGAGGAGATCGAGGCCCGGGCGGGAGAGGATTTGCCGGTCGTGCGGGGGGACCTCACCGGGTATTGGGAGGATGGCGTCGCCTCGTCGGCTCGGGAGACGGTCATCGTTAGACGGGCGGCCGAGTCGCTCGTACAGACCGAG
>JBDHFS010000018.1:0-22197 GCA_039590285.1 Gemmatimonadota bacterium | reverse complement strand
GAGGGATCAGGGAGAACCTCGGGCGCGCCGAGAAGGCCGGAATCGTGACACACCGAGAATACGAGACCATCGTGGCCAGCCTCCCGCGATGGTACGCCTTTCTCGCTGATCGCCGCATCAATTCAGACGATCAGATGTTCTACCGCATTCGGGGCGACACGCTCCACACAGTGTTCCGGACCGCCGAGGGCGACAACTTGCTGGATCAGGTGGACGTTGGCCCGGAGAGACGCCTCTCCGTCCTGGGCGGTTACTTCGCTCCCAAGTCAGACTTCCGCGAAGGGCTTGTGAAGTCGCTATTCCGTTAGGGCCGATCACCCGCCACCACCCGGGCCCATCGGTAGGAAGGCGTCAGGCGCCTTCGGGGCTCCCATATCCGCCGCCGCCGGGCGTCTCGATCCGGATCGCCATGCCGGCGTCGACACTTCGGGACGCCTTGCCGGGCAGCATCTCGGTGGTTCCGTCAAGCATGACCAGTCGATTGCGGCCGGGTTGGCCGTCGTCGCCACCGTCTAGGCCCCAGGGGCCCCTCGTCCGGCGGTCCGACAGGATCGTGATCTCTGCCGGGCCCAGAACTTCGATCTCCCGTACGATCCCGTCACCGCCCCGGAACCGGCCTCCACCGCCCGAAGCCCGGCGGACCGCGTAGTGGCGAATTCGCAATGGATAGGCATGCTCGAGCGCCTCGATCGGTGTGTTCAGGCTGTTCGTCATGTGGCTGTGTGTAGCGTCGAGTCCGTTCGCCCACGGCCGCGCGCCCCATCCGCCGGCGACAGTCTCGTAGTAGGCGTATTCCTCACCGGTAAGCGGGTCCGTGCCGCCGATCGTCAGATTGCTCATCGTGCCGCAGCTGGCTGCCGGGATGCGGCCTGGCAAAGCGCGGGCGAGCGCGCCGAGGACGACGTCAACGATTCGCTGCGACGTCTCGACGTTTCCTCCCGCCACGGCCGCCGGTGGTTGCGCGTGCACCAGCGTTCCCTCTGGCGTCACGATCTCGAGCGGCCTCAGGGTGCCGTCGTTCGACGGGACCGCGAACGGAACAATGGCGCGGAAGCAGTACATGACGGCTGACACAGTAATCGCCCGGATCGCGTTCACGCAGCCGGGCACTTGGGAGTGCGTCCCGGCGAAGTCGATGCGAGCCTGGTCGCCCCGCACAAGGATCGTGACCACAATGGGCAGGGGACCGTGTCCCAGACCGTCGCCGTCCAGCACGTCCTCGAACCGATACTCTCCGTCGGGAATCTCGTGGATCGCTGCCCGTGTGGTCCGTTCGGCGTAGTCCTGTAGGTGCGCCATGTAGGCCTCGAGCGTCTCTCGTCCATACCGGCCGCACAGCTCGAGCAGCCGCCGCTCCCCTGTCCGGTTGGCTGCGAGCTGCGCAGTGAGGTCGCCCTCGCGCTCGATGGGCGTGCGGACATTAGCGAGCACGAGGCGCATGATGTCCGGATCCGGTACGCCACCACTCGCGATCCGCACCGGCGGAATTCGGATGCCCTCCTGGAAGATCGAGCGCGAGAGCGGCATGGAGCCGGGACTCATTCCGCCGACGTCGGAGTGATGGGCTCGGTTTGCCACATAGAACACGGGCCGCAGCCGGCCACGGGCAGGTTCGAGGAACACACCCTCGACGAGCGTGATGTCGGGCAGGTGAGTGCCGCCGGCGAACGGATCGTTGAGCGCCACGACGTCTCCGGGCCCAAGGTCGACCGCTTCGATTGCGGCCTCGACTGACAGGGCCATCGACCCGAGATGGACGGGCATGTGCTCACCCTGAGCCACGAGCCGGCCGGCGGATATTCGGCGAGAATGCGGTGCGCCGAAGTGTGCTCCCCATCTCCTCCGCCACAGAGTAGAAGAGGTTGCGGAACACCTCGAGGGTGACGGGATCCCAGTGAGTCATGAGATCGGCTCCAGCACCAGGTTCCGCCACTCATCCACCTCGCACCGCGCGCCGGGTGGTACCACGATCGTCGTGCCGTACTCGACGACGATCGCGGGACCTTGGATCCGGTGGCCGGCCCGCAGGAGCTCTCGCTCGTACAGCCGGCCCTCGTGCTCCTCGCCCCCGTACACGAAGGCGTGGGGTCCCAGTTCCGCGGCCGCGGGATCGGGCCCGCCATGTTCGGCCGGCCTCGGTTTCGGGCGCGTGACCGGCGCAGTGGCGCGCGCGATAGTCTGGGCCGTAAGGCACGGAGAGCTCGAAGCCCTGTCCCACATACCGCATGTCGAGGCTGCGCTTGAACCGGAGCTCGCTGCCGCGGAATCCTTCGTCCTCGAGTTCGCGCCCCGTTTCCGCCTCCAGCCGTTCGAATTCCGCTTCGAGTAGCGTGGGATCCAATCTGGCACAGGAGGTGAGGATCGAGCGGGAGGCCTCGCGCGCCGGCTCGGCGAGCAACGTTCCGAAGGCGGATAGGGTGCCTGCGCCAGGTGGGACAAGAACCCGCGGGATGGCGAGACTCCGGGCAAGCTCGGCTGCGTGCAACCCGCCCGCCCCGCCGAAGCAGACCAAGGTGAAGTCGCGGGGGTCGTGGCCGCGCTCCAGGGAGATTACGCGGATAGCTCTCTCCATCACCACGTTGGCGACCCGCAGGACGCCTTCGGCCGCAGCGCGTGGCTCGAGGTCGAGTCGGCGCGCTAGCACCTCTATCGAAGCGACCACGAGGTCCGGGTAGAGCACCCGCTCACCGCCGAGGAAGCGGTCAGGCAGCAGGCGGCCAAGGTAGAGGTTTGCGTCGGTCACGGTCACTGTGTCGCCTCCCGCGCCGTAGCAGATCGGCCCGGGATCGGCGCCGGCGCTCGCCGGACCCACTCGTAGTGAGCCGCCCGGGTCGCGCCACGCGATCGAGCCGCCGCCCGCGCCCACCGTATGAATGTCAAGCACCGGCAGACGGATCGGGAGGCCGTCGACCTCGGCTTCCGACGTGTGGGGCAACTGGCCGTCGCACAGGCTGACGTCGGTGGAGGTACCACCCATGTCGAATGTGATCACATGGTTGGTCCCGGCCCGACAACCGATCTCAAACCCGGCGACGGCGCCCGCTGCCGGGCCGGAGAGGATCGTCGCGACCGGTCTACGGCTCGCCGCACCGAGGGAGATCACGCCGCCTGCGGAGCCCATGATCCGGACGCCGTCCGCGCCCAGCATCTTCGTGAGGCCAGCCAGGTAAGCCACCGTGACAGGACCGACGTAAGCGTTAATCGCGGTCGTCGACATGCGTTCGTACTCACGGAACTCCGGCAGCACCTCGCAGGAGGCGGTCACGAATAGCCCAGGTCGACGCTCCCGCAGGCGGCGGACGAGCTCGAGCTCGTGCTCCGACTCGGCGTAGGAGTGGAGAAGGCAAATGGCTACGCTCTCCGGCTCTCGCGCCGCCACCGCCTCGACAACCCGGTCGGCGGCGGCATCGTCCAGCGGGATCCACTCCTCGCCGTGCGGTCCCAACCGTTCAGGGACGCCGATCCGATCTTCCGCGGCGGCGAGCGGCCGTGACTTCGTAGCCGCTAAGTCGTAAATGTTGCGCCGCGCCTGTCGGCCTATCTCGATGACGTCCTCGAAGCCTTCCGTGGTAAGAAGCACAAGCTTCGCGCCGCTTCGCTCGAGCAGCGTGTTGGTGGCGACCGTGGAGCCGTGGACGATCCGGATCTGTCGGTGGGGGCTTCCCGGTAGCAGCCGTTCGAGACCTTCGAGGACCGCCCGCGCGGGATCGTCGGGAGTGGAGGCGACCTTTAGCCTTTGCAGGTCGCCGCCCGCATCCGGGAAGACGAAGTCGGTAAACGTTCCACCCGCATCAATTCCGACGATCATTGTGTAAGCTCAACAGCGCTCGCAGCGCCGTGGCGGCGCTAGCCTTCACGTTACCTTGAGGACCCGGTCGTGGGCCCGCGCCCGAGCGATCACCTTCACCGCGACCTCGTGACCGGCGGTCGCCCGCTCAACCTTCTCGTGGTCGACCTCCATCGACGTCACCTCATCGGTGAAGTCGCTGGTGTGACCCACGATGCGGATCGTGTCGCCAAGCACGAGCTCCCCCTCGGTTACCTTGATGACTGCCACCCCTGGTCGGTCGAAGTAGTGGGTAACGACGCCAATCTCCTGATCTGCCATGGCTTCACTCCTCGGGGAGGTTCACAAAGAAATATACGCGTGTGAGCGCTCTACGAAGATTAAGGAGAGGACGACACCGATCGAAGCGACTATTTCGGCAAGCGACGCAAACCTCGACAACCTCTGACTCATGGCTCCCTCACCTGTTCCCGGTTGCTTCATTCATCGCAAGGCTAGTGTAGTCGTTCGATTAGGGACGTGCAGGTTCACGTTGAGACGGGCGAGTGAGAAGGGCGGTGACAAGTGAAGTGCGGCCCGAGCCCCTCAGCCAGCGTTCGGCCAGCTCGCTCGCACGGTGGCACCTCCCTCCCAGGAACGAACCCGGCCAGGTCGAGGCTCGGCCGGTCCTCAGAGAAACGCCGCGACGATCGAGGCGCCGACGGCCACGATAATCGCCCCGATGCTCGTGCGGAGAAGCCGCACGCGTCGTCGATCGAGGCGCTCTGAGGTCTCCTTGCTCCGCCCAAAGTGAAACTGCGCGACGGGCAGAAACCGACGGCGACGAACATTCAGGATCGCTGCAACTGCGGTCACTGTCAGGAGACCACCGGCCGCTGCGAGCGAAGTGAGTTGGGCGGGTGCTGAGGCTTCGGCGATGCCGATGGTGCGTCCCAGGGTCAGATAGAGGGCCAGGACGAACAGCGCCAGGGCTCCCACGACAGCCGCGGACCACAAGAAGAAACGAGAGCGATCCATCACGGCGAGGGATCCGTACCACGGCCGAAGCGACGTCACCCAGTCCTCCAGCTCGCGCGTGAGGCGATCAACGACCCGCAGCGGACCCGAGACGTGGTACCTGACCGTGCTGCTCGTTCCCTCACGGACCGTGACAAGCACGAGCCGCGGCGGATTGTCCTCACCGAAGGAAAAAGCCGGAGGCGTGCTGTCGATCGTGATGGCTCGGATTCTTCGCTCCGGGGCATTCTTGACGCTCTCGAGCTCGCCCACATTCTCCAGCTGGTAACTGGAGCCGTCGGACATTTCGACAGCCAGGCCGGTGATCCTTTCATTCCCTCCGAGCAGTTGGGTGAGCCGCTCAAGGTCCCAGGAGTCGACTTGGAAGCCGACTCGGTAATCTTTGCTCTTGCTTACATTCATGTGCCCACTCCGGCCATGCGGCGGCTGGACCCGGCCCCGGGACTCTGGGCGGACCGAGACTGCAAACACCGCCATTGCACAAGATACGTTCTAGCGCCCTTATCCTCCGACTGCAGGGTCGGTGCCAGGTCCGCTCGTAGGGACAAGACTCGATCATCAGAGCGGCGGCACGCCGGGCGCTTCGCTTTGCTGGCCAGCCTGTGCCTCTGAGCGCGGTCAGACGCTCCCCAGGAGACGCACCGAGCTCGTCTACCCGGCACTCACCGACGGCCCGGAGGCCGCGTCGAGACGGAACGACCTCACGCCCGCAGGCGGGGGCAGGGCGCCAGTGCTCCCTGAATCACCCGACAGACCCGCCACCATTTCATGACATTTCCGTGACACGCGGCCCCGATCCCCCATTTACCGTGAGTGTGGGACCATTCCGGAGACCGCTGGCGGATCGAGAGGCTGGCGACCGACTCCACGGTGTTCGATGCAGCGGCCGGCCATACCGGCCCCAAGGAGGACGTCATGAGAAACTCCCACACTCCATCCCTGGCCTGCATGTCCGTGCTGTTCGCCGTGGCCGCGGTCGGTCCGCTGCCGGCAAGTGCCCAGGACGCGGCCCAGGAAAGACCGGCTCCAGGCCCCGCCTATCACCTTGAATCCCAGCACTATTCCATGCAGGACGCTGGTCGCCTACTGGAGAGCCTGGGCCGGCAAATGGTGGAGGCCGAAGAGATAACAATGGGTGGGAACTCGTACCCGCTCACCGGCTTCGGCGACATCGAGTTCTACGTGAACAGGCGCGGCGAGCGCACGGGGATAGGGATTGGACTCAGCTCCGAGGGCCGTACGGATCCTCCCACGGGACGGAGAGGGCAAAAGACGGATTACGACCCCTATCAACGCGGTGGACGCTGGTGGGAACCCTCGGATGTCGCGGAGCTGGTCACCGAGCTGGCCGAGACGCTGGCCAGCACCGACGCGTTCGTCATGGAAGGACACAGCGTGGCGTTCAGAGGCGACGCGTCGATCGACCAGAGGCTGACGGAGGTCACCAGGCGCCGGGGGTATCCCTACAGGCTGGAGATGCTCGTCCTGTTCGGCGAGGGCGAGTTCGAGGGGCCGGATGACGATGGAGACTACGGGGAAAGCCTGGAGCAGGGCCTGACCACGGAACTCGCGCGAGTCCAAGTCGAAGCGGCCGATGCCGACGCGGTGGCCCAGGTATTCGCGTCGCTTGCCGATGACCTGAGAGCCGGCCGTGTGCGAGTGGGTGACGAAGAGCTGCCGGCCGGCGAGACAGTGCGCTTCGGACTCACGCACGTCACCGCCTCAAACGGCGACTACGACAAGATAGAATTCGGTCTGGGCTTCGGTCCCGTACCCGAACGGGGGCCGGCCGGACCTCGATATGGGGATGAGGCGTTCAACGAGCCGACGGCGGATCTCGCGGCTCTTTTGCAGCGAATCGCGGGTCAGATCCTGGAGGACGGAACCTTCGAGCTGGGCGGTGAAACCTTCACCACCGCCAGGACGGCCAACTGGGAGATCTATGCGAACCCAGAGGGTTTCGCGGTCGAGGTGAGCCACCACCATGCCTTGAACGAGTAACTACGGGCTCCCGGCGACCATCGGGAGGCGGGCCCTGTAGTCCGCCTCCCAACCGGCCTTGAACTCCAGCCCCCTGGTGCGATGACTGCTCAACCGAACTCCGAGCACGGCGCGAGCCGACGAAGTCTCTCTGACCTGGTCGGGTCGCACGCCATCTCCTGGCTGCTCCTGGCTCTTCTCCTGGGCTCGCTGGTTCACTTCGCCGGAATCTGGAACGTGCTGGCGAACACTCGCCTCCTGGACCTCCTGATCAGCAGCGGGATCATCGGGTACCACGACTTGCATCAGGGCATCGTGACCGGCATCCCGGACCACGAGCTGTACCTGTACTCGCAGGATCCGGTGGACTGGCGCCTCGTGACCCTGGTCGCTGCCCTGTACTTCCTGTTCTGGGGCATCAAGGCGATCCAGTTCCACGGGATCGCCCGGTTCCTCGGAATGAAGGGAAAACAGACAGAGCATACCAGCGCCTCGTACTACGGCGTCGGGTTCAACATCCTGTGTCCCGGCAAGGCGGGGAACGCGGCGACCGTGAGCTCGTGCGAGGCGCACGGCGAGGATCCGGGACTCGCGGGCACCGCCGTGTACACACAGGAGCTGTTCGTCCTGTTCGAGGTGGCCGCCTTCGCTCTCCTGGGGCTCGTTCTCAACGGTTGGTCCACCTGGCTGGGGCAGCTGTTCTGGGCCGTCGCGATCTGCGCTGTCGCGTACGTGATCATGCGGCCCACCCAGATCGGCGGAGTCCTCGTCCCGGGACGCGCGACCCGTGCCGACCGCAAGGCCGTGCTGCGCCGCCTGTTCGAGAGCCCGAAGGTCCTGGTGGCCCTGGCGGTGCTTTCGCTGTTCGCCTTCCTGATCGACGATTTCACTCCATACCTCATCTCCCAGGCGTTCACGACCGACTTCGTCATCCTCAACGTCCCGTTCGCGGTCATCCAGATGGGGGTGGTCGCCGGCTACATCTCCCGGCAGATCCCCGTGACCCCGGGCGGTATCGGGCAATGGGAGTGGGGTTTCGCAGCCGCCCTGTATATGGGCGGCGTGGGGCTCCCGGAGGCAGCCACGATCGCGATCCTCGAGAGCATCATGCGGCACGGCACAGGGTTGGTGTTGTTCTCTCTCGTGGTGTTGTCCAGGCGGGCGCGGGCTTCCGCGAGGGACGTGACCCGTTGGGCCCTGGGGATTCCCGAGGTCGCGACCGGACCGGTGGCGTGAGCGAGGAGACCGAACATGAATGAGAATCCGGAGCGTCGAGCGGACACACAGACCGACCGGTCCGGGGAGTACGTCCCGAGAATCGGTCCGCCGCTCGTTTCCGACGCGAGCGCGCTGCTGATGCGTCTGGTCCCCCTGGCATGGGTGGTCCTCGGCTTCTTTCTCCTGGACAGGCTGAGCGTCCTTCTGGCCGACTACTGGCTGTTCCAGAGCGTCGGCCTCGAGGAGATCTTCTGGACGAACTTCCGGACCGGCGCGGTCCTGTACGCCGTGGCCTTCCTGGTCGGGTTCGCGGGAATCGCGGCGGCCGGGCTCACGAATCCCGTCAGTCGCCGCGCTCGACGCTTCGCCATACACGCGGGCCTCATGCTGGGGCTGCTCGGCGGGTACTTCCTCAGCCTGAGGTACGCGGACTACCTCCTGACGATCGGAGGCACGGGGTTCGGCGAGACGGATCCGGTGTTCGGGCACGACATAGGCTTCTACGTTTTCCTTCTTCCGTCGGTTTGGACGACCATCACCTGGGCCCTGTCCGCCGTCGGTGCTGGGCTGGCGTTCGCCGTAGTGTACGCGTACCTGGGTCGTAGCGACGGACGGTCCAGCGAGCCCCGCAGGCTGTGGCGCGTGATCGGCCACGCGTCGTCCCCCCTCACCCTCGTGGCGTTCGCCGTCTTCGCGCTCGTAGCGGCCGTGGCCGTGTGGTTCAGCCGGTATGACGTGCTTCTGAGGGACAACTCGGGTTCGGCGGTGTTCACGGGCGCAACGTACGTCGACGTGACGGGCCTGTTCTCTACCGTCAACTACTACTCGCTGACCGCGTTCGTGATCGTCGGAGTGGCCCTGGGGATGACCTACATCCTGGCGCAGAACCGAAAGGCCGTGCGCGGATCAGCATCTGCCGGCTGGGGCCGCAGGGTGCGAGCGGCAGGCATCGCCGTGCTCGCGCTCGTGGCCGCCGACCTCTCGTTCCGTGTGGGGATCCTGGTGCGGGAGACGGTCGCCGTTTCTCCCAACGAGCCCGTCATTCAGCTCGAGTACATCGAACGGCACATCGATGCCACGCGAGCCGCTTACGACCTCGATGATCTCGAGACGGTACGCTTCGTCCCGAACGCTCCCGGGGATCCGATCGAACCCGTGGACAGCCTGCTGGCGTCACCAACCCTGGTAAACGCTCCCCTGTGGCCGGGCTTCGTCAGCCGACTCGAGCGCCTCATCGATCCGCAGCACTCGGAGAGAGTCCTCCAGACGGCGGGCGACGCGACGGTTTACGCTCCGTCGCTCGAGATCTTCAGGCAACAACAGCAGCTCCGGACGTACTACGACTTTCTCGACCTCGACCCGGTGCGCTACGTGCTGGATGGCGACGTCCACATGTTCGCCAGCGCCGTCCGGGAGATCCCGCTCATCGAGCCCAAGCCGTGGCTCGCGTGGTGGGGGCAGCAGTTCATGCTGTTCACGCATGGCTACGGCCTGGTGCTGACGCCGGTCGGGGGAGTCACCTCCGATGGTGAGCCCTCGTACGCCGTGTGGGACATTCCCGGCCGGACGCAGCGGCCCGAGCTGAATCTGGACAACCCGAGCGTCTACTACGGGGAAGGGGCCGGCTCGCTCGCCTACAGCAACGTCCGCCGGATGAAGGAGTTCGACTTCCCGACCGAGGAAGGGCGGGCGGAGATGGTGCTTCCGGCGGACGCGAAGGCCGGAGTCCCGATCAACTCGCTGCTCAAGCGTCTCGTGTTCGGATGGCAGAGCCGCCAGTTCCTGGACATCCTGTTCTCCCGGCTCATCGGCGATGAGACGCGCGTCCACTACTACCGGATGCCCCTCGACAGGGTGCGTCGGATCGCTCCCTTCCTGTACCTGGATTCCGACCCCTGGGCGGCGGCGATCGATGGCGGGATTACGTGGTTCGTCAACGGGATCACGACGACCGACCGCTACCCATACAGCTTTCTGGATTGGATAGGGGACAAGTCGGACGAGAGGGCACCCGTCCCCACGGACTGGGCACGCGTGAATTACGCCCGGGATGCGGTCAAGATCACCGTCGACGCCTATTCGGGTGAGCTTCGATTCTACAAGTTCGCGGACGAGCCGATCCTGGATACCTGGGCCCGGATCTACCCCGGGTTGTTCCTCGCGCGGCAGGACATCCCACCGCAGCTCCGGGAGCACCTGCAGTATCCGGTGCAGCTCTTCCACCTCCGGTTCGACAACATCTACAACATCTACCACATGAAAGACCCCATGACCTTCTTCAACATGGAGGACATGTGGGACGATTCAGACGAGGTCCTGGGGCCGATGCTGGACGAGGGGAAGGCGATCACGTTCTCTGTCGAGCCTTACCACTGGGTGGCCCGCACGGGGAGCCCTCTGCCGCGGGCCGCGGGGAGACGAGCCCAGTTCGTCATGTCGATGGTGTTCACGCCGGAGAACGCGCTGAACCTGAGGGCGATACCCGTGATGTACATGGACGGCGACGAGTACGGACGCACCATCGTGCTCCAGGTCCCCAAGGGGCACTTCTCGCTCGGGCCGGAGCAGGCTGACGCGGCCATCGACCAGACGCCAGAGATCTCGAGGCAGTTCGACTGGTGGAACCGCCAGGGGATGGACGTTATTCGCGGTCACACGACCACCCTCGTCATCGATCGGGAGGTCCTGTTCGTGGAACCGATCTTCCTCCGCTCCCGACAGAACCCGGTCACCCAGCTCAAACAGGTGTGCGTGGTCTTTCGGGGAACCGCAGCCATGGCTCCGACGCTGGAAGAAGCTCTCAGAGAGGCGGTCGAAGCCCACGGACAGGCTGACGGACGTGGAGAGCCCCCCGAGTTCCTGAATTAGGCGTCCCGGTGGAGGCGCAAGCTGCCGCATCGGTCGCTCTCGACGCGAGTCGAATCGTGGTCTGCGGCGTGGTGCTCTCGACGTCGGTCAGCATCGCCCTGGCGCGTCCGCGGCTTCGGGCCCTCGGCACAGTCGGACCAGGACACGCCGCAGTCATCGCGGTCGCAGCAGTCCTGGCCACCGGCAGCGCCACACCGGGCGAGCTGGCGGGCGCGTACCGAAGCCTGGTGAGACCGCTGTCGGCGATCGCCGGCATCATGGTCATGACGGCCTGTGTGCACCGATCGGGTCTTCTGACCGCCTTGGCCTCCCGGTTCCTGTCACGGTCCAGACCGGCCGCCGGCGCCATGTTCACGGCCGTGTTCCTCTTCGCAGCCCTTGTGTCGAGCGTCCTCAACAACGACGCGATGATCCTGCTGCTCACGCCCCTCGTGCTCACTCTCGCCAAGAGGAGCTGGCCCGGGAGGCCCGGGATCCACCTCATGCTTGCCTATGCGGTGTTCGCAGCCATCGGTGTGGCACCCGTGGTCATCGCGAACCCGATCAACCTTCTGGTGGCGGACCAGGCCGGGATCGGCTTCAACCCCTACCTCCTGCGCATGGCACCAGCGGCCGCGGCGAGCTGGCTCATCACGTGGTGCATTCTGGCAGTGGTCTTCCGTCGGTACCGTGGGTTCGAGCGATCAGATACCGCCATTGTGCCACAGCCACTCTCGGCCGAGCAGCGCAGGACGGCGGCCGTCCTCGTGGGAATCGTGCTCGCCTACCCGATCGCCTCCTTGTTCCAGGAGTGGGCCGTGGCCGTGGTGTCCGTGGCGGGTGGGCTGATCCTGGTGCGGGTGCTCCGCGCTCCGCTCGGAACGGTGCTCGGACGCGAGGTGGAGTGGGGAATCCTCCTCTTCATGCTTGGCGCCTTCGCCATTGGCGTCGCTCTGCGCAACGCCGGGGTCGTGGATGCCCTGGCACGCTTCTATCACCAGGGGGGCGTCCTGGCGCTGGCAGGGGTCTCCGCCGCGGGGTCCGCCGTGCTGAACAACCACCCGATGACGATCATCAACCTGCTTGCCCTCCAATCGCCGGTCGAGACCGCGGATATCGGTTACCTTATCATTCTGGCCGGCGGCGACATCGGCCCGCGCCTTCTTCCGAGCGGATCGCTCGCCGGGCTGCTGTGGCTTGCCGCCTGCCGCAGGACGGGCTTGCGAGTATCGCTGCGCTGGTTCGTCGTGGTAGGATTGACAACGCTCGTTCCCGCGCTGATTGGTTCGGTGGCGGTATTGCTCGCACTGAATGGGTGAGCCGGCCCTGGAAACGGCCTGATCATGCATCTGGGTTCCCGTCGGCGAGAGGTACTCCTGTTCCTTCTCGCCCTCATCCTTCCGTCCGCCATGTTGGTAGGCTTCGGTCTCCGCATGATCGCGCAGGAGCGTCAACTGGCCGAAGAGCGGGTGGCCGACGAGTGGCTGACCGCCGTCGGGCAAATCCGGCAGCAGCTCCTGGACGGACTCGAGAGCATCAAATACGCGGAGCTCGCCGCGGTCGCGAGCGAGACCGGGCGAATACGCGAGCGAGCCTACCTGAACCCCGAAGTGAGGCTCATCAGTGCGCTGGACGGCGGTCGCGTCGTCCTGCCGTGGGAGGAGACCGTCGGGCCGAGGGCCTCCGACGGCCTCGCCGACCGTCCCTTCGCCGGCTGGATCCGGCAGGGCGAGCTCGCCGAGTTCCGCCGCGGCGACTATCGAACGGCGATCGAGTCGTACCGCCGGGCGCTCGACCTCGGCCGCCAGCCGGTTCAGTCCGGTCACGCAATGCTCGGCCTGGCGAGGGTGCTGGCGCACGCCCAGCGAGACGAAGAGTCCATGGCGCAGTACCGGCGCGTGCTGGGCCTTGCCTGGAGCGTCACCGACGAGCAGGGCACGCCTCTCGCTCTATATGCGGCTACCCGGCTGCTCGATGCGCGGCTGGAGCAGCGGCAGATCCTGGATCGCTTGGATGCCGCGATCCGTGAGCCCGGCTGGATCGCACCGGGTACAGCCCACATGGTTCGCGATCTGGTCGAGAACCTCATCGAGACCTCCACCGAGCCGCGCGTCGCGAACGAGGCACGTGCGCTGCTCGGTCCGCTCGGCGAGGAGATCTCTGCGGCCGAGGCTGCCCTGGATCTTCAGCGCGAGTTCCCGAGCCTCGGTGTACTCCATCCCGAGCTCTCGACCGGTACCGCCCGATCCCTGTGGGTCCCGGACGCCGAAGGCACCTGGCTCGTGAGCTCCGCGGCCCTTCCGGGTGCCAATTCGAGCGTGGTAGTCGCGGTCGACGCGAATGCCATGCTCGTGCAGCTCCAGGATTCCACCCTGTGGCCAGCCGGCCAAGTCGGCCAGGTCAGAACGCGCACGAGCGACGACGCAAGCGGCCTGCTGCTCGGGGCCGCGCTCCCAGGATTGGAGGTCACGTTCCAGGGGAACGGAGACGGTGGCGATGGGTGGAAGGTGCAGCGCTCTTTCTATGCGATCACCCTGCTCCTGGTGCTGACCGGTACCTTCTTCGGCGCATTCCTCGTATGGCGCGACGTCCGCCGCGAGCTGAGACTGGCGGATCTGCGCTCTCAATTCGTCTCCAGCGTGTCGCACGAGCTAAAGACGCCTCTCACCTCGATCCGCATGTTCGCGGAGACCCTGCAGACGAGGGAACAGGCGGATCCCGCAACCCGCGCCGAGTACCTCGGGACGATCGTCGGGGAGAGCGAACGCCTGACCCGCCTGCTGAACAACGTTCTGGACCTCTCCCGCATCGAGCAGGACCGGATGGTCTACCGGCCGCGCCCGACCTCAATCGGCGACGTGACCCGGCGAGCCGTCCGGGCGCTCGAGTATCCGCTTCAGCAGGAAGGATTCTCGCTGGACATCACGGGTGAGGAAGAGCTTCCGCCCGTGTCGGTGGACCCGGACGCTCTCGAGCAGGCCATCCTCAACCTTCTCACCAACGCGATGAAGTACTCCGGTGACAGCCGCCAGATCGACCTTCGCCTGGCTCTCGAGGATGGGCACGCCGTCATCGAGGTAACCGATCACGGGACGGGCATCGCTCCACACGAGCTGGAGCGGCTGACCGAGAAGTTCTATCGCGTCCCGACGGCCGAGAACAGAAACGTGCCCGGCACCGGGCTGGGGCTCACCCTCGTGGATCACATGGCCACGGCGCACGGTGGCGAGCTTCACGTACGGAGTTTGATCGGTGAAGGGAGCTCGTTCGCGATTCGACTCCCCCTGGTGGATGCGACATGAGCAAGATTCTGGTCGTCGAGGACGACGCCGCGATCCTGCGCGGACTCACGGACAACCTCAGGGCCGAATCGTACGAGGTCGTGACGGCGCGGGATGGCGAGGAGGGGTACCGACTGCTGCGCGAGCAGAGCCCCGACCTGCTCATCCTGGATATCATGCTGCCGAAGCTCGGCGGCTATGAGCTGTGTCGCAGAGCCCGGAGCGAGGGGATCACGGTTCCGATCCTGATGCTCACCGCCCGAGGGGAAGACGCCGACCGGGTGCACGGGCTCGACCTCGGGGCCGATGACTACGTGACCAAGCCGTTTTCGGTGCGCGAGCTGATGGCGCGGGTCCGCGCTGTCCTTCGCCGCGGCAAACTGTCCGCGCTACCGGAGAGGTTGGAGTTCGAGGACGTGGTGGTGGACTTCCTGGGCTTCGAGGCCCGCAAGGGCGACGAAGTCCTGAAGCTCACACGCAAGGAATTCGGCACCCTGCGCTTCCTCGCAGCGCGGGCCGGCGAGGTCGTCACACGGGCCGAACTTCTGCGGGAGGTGTGGGAGTACCGCGCTTTCCCGACGACCCGCACCGTGGACAACCACGTAGCCTCGTTGCGCGCGAAGCTGGAAAGCGATGCCTCCGAGCCCCGGCACCTCATCACGGTGCATGGCGTCGGCTACAAGCTCCTTGTGTGAACGGGGGGCGCTGATGCCTTCGAGGTGGCTACGCACTGGGGCACTGCTCCTGGTTCTGGGCTCGACGCCGCTTCCTGCCCAGAGCGGCCACGATCTACTACAGCAGGCCCTCACGCAGCAGCAAGCGTACGGAGACATGGAGCAGGCCATCGAGCTGTATGAGCGGCTCACGGTCGAGTTCCCACTGGATCGCTCGCTGACCGCCAGGGGTTTGTTGCTGCTCGGCGATGCGTACGAAAAGATCGGCCGGTCCGGCGCCAGAGAGGCCTACCGGAGGGTGGTGGACGACTTCGCGGACCAGCCCGACGAGCATCGGATGGCGCGCGGACGCCTCGCCGTGCTATTCGCGCTCTCGAGGCAGCGGAGTGGGAGCGCCGGGGCCGATCCGACCCTGACGTTCCTCCTCGAGCATCTGGTGGTGAGCAACCCCGGCTACCCGGCGCCGTACGACGTGTCTCCCGACGGCCGACAACTGGTATTCCGGGATCACGCGCCCGGCCAGCGCCCGCCGGGGCTCTACATCTCCGATCGCGGGGGGACGGCCGTTCGCCCGCTGATCACGCTGGATCCGGAGCACGGTCCCACGGAAGGCCTGTGGAGCCCCCGGTGGTCGCCGGACGGGCGGCGCATAGCCTTCACGGCCCGCTTCCCACAGCAGGATCGGGTGCTGGGGCTCTACGTCATCGACGTGAATGGCGGCGAGCCTCGGCGACTCGGTGACTCCTTCACGGACCATCTGTGCTGGAATCCGGACGGGACCTCCGTGACTCACGTAGGCGACGCCGACGGACGGCTCCATGTCCAGAGCGTGACGGACCCCGAAACGGAAGTGACCCTGGGCGATCCCCTTCCGCGCGCGACCCTCCTGGGGGGATACTCGCCCGACGGCGAGTGGCTGGCCCTGGACATCAGGACCGAGCGGTTCGGCCGGGAGATGAGAGACGTCTGGGTCATGGCCACCAGTGACGGCGAGAGATTCCACGTAACGGATGCGCCCGGAACGGACTCCAATCCCACGTGGGGGCCGGACGGTAGCCTCTACTTTGTTTCCGACCGCAGTGGGAGCGCCAACATCTGGACCCTGGAGAGCCATGCCATCACCGGCGGGCGCCGGCCCCCGGGTCGCATGCGGCCCGGCACCCGGCGAGGCCAGGTTGGGAGAGCCCGAGATGAGGAGCCGGGCGTCGCCGCTCCGGATCAGGTCACGTTCTTCACCGACGTACGCGTGCGGTATCCCCGTCTGGTCGGCGCCGGCGAAGCCATCGCCTTCGTGGCCCAGAGCGTCACGAACACGATCCGCGTGGCGGACGCGGCCCGACCCGACCAATCACGTCCGCTGGCGCAGGGCCGGCATCCTCAGCTCTCGCCGCGGGGCGATCGAGTCTACTTCGAGGGTGAAGGGAGGCTTCCAGAAGGCCTCTACGTCGTGACCCGAACGGGCGGTGCGCCCGTCAGGCTCGTCGGCGGTCCGCTCCCCGGGGCTTCCCGGATGCCCCGTTTCCAGCTCTCGCCGCGCGGAGAGGCGATCGCGTACGTCGGCCGCGCGGACGGGAGACGGACCCTGCTCGTCGTCTCCTCTACCGGCGGGACGCCCCGGACCGTGGCGGATCTGCCGGGCGAAGACCCCACACTTCCGGTGTGGTCGCCGGACGGAGAGCGCATCGCTTTCACGAGCGGGCCGGGCCTCCACGTCGTGTCCCGGGACGGCGGACTGTCCACGACGGTCGCCGAGCTCGCCGGCTGGGACGGATGGAGCGTGCGCTGGTCTCCGGACGGAGCCCGGCTGGCCGCCCTGGGCTGGATGGGCGCGGATGGAGAGCGAAACCACGTGTTCGTCGTGCCGGCCGCCGGTGGAGACCTCAGACAGCTGACGCCGAACGCAGAGCGGGAGTACAAGGAGGGGCTCGAGTGGCACCCCGACGGTCGGGCGATCGTCTACAAGTACTACAGGCCCGGCGGGGACGGTGACGGACTCCGGACGGTGCCCGTGGAAGGTGGACCCACGTCGGTCTTCATCGACGAGCCCGCGACCTGGGATGACGTGGGCAGGTGGGCGCCTGACGGAAGCGGTTTCTTCTTCGTGGCCTCCGACGGCGACCGGCCGGGGTGGCAGCTCTATCGCAGCGATTCAGGAACGCGAGAGGTCAGCGAAGTGAGCGCCGGCGACGACATAGGTCTGCCCACGTGGAGCGGTGACGGCAGCACCGTGGCCTGGAGCGTCGAACGGGTCGTGAGTCAGCTATGGCTCATGGAGGACCTCAGGTAGCCGGTCGGCCCACCCGCACCCCGCCAGGGCGACAAGAGCGCCCGGGTGTCTCGCCATGGCTCGAAGAATCGAGGGCTTCGTGTGCTCGGCTGCCGACTCACCTCCCATTCGACGGCGGTGCCCGGGGCCACACGGGCGGTACGAGGTCGCCACACGCGCCCGGCCCCGGCGCGAGGGGGTCTATCGCGGAATGCGGCTGGGGCCGAAGGTTCAAGCGAAGCATGGGGCTGCACGGGTCTTGAGCATCAAAGCGGGAGAGAACGCGATGGCACCAGGTGTGTTGAGAGCACACGCACGACTTCTCTGTGTGCTACTCCTGGGTTCCGCTGGCTGCGAAGCGGAGTTGACTACGGAGCCTCCCCCGACGGGTGTGGTAGCGGACGGGGTCTTCTGGTTGAAGCGTTGCCAGCCCGAGAGCATGTCACCGGGCTACACCCTCGTATATCCTCTCGAAGGGTCCACCCTGTATTGGCTGAACGAATGCAGCGTCGAGCGGATCATGGACATGCCGGGTCGTGTGGGGATGGTCCGCCAGGACGATTCCGGGGTCTACGGGTTGGTGGGCTCCAGCATTCTGGCGTTCGGCGCGGACGGCGCGCGCCGTTTCGCCCTGTACAACAGCCAGCTGCCAGGACCGGCTCACCACGATGTGATCGCGACCCGGCGAGGAACCTACATGGCGCTGGCGAAGGTTGACGTCGGAGAGGGCATCTTCGACGACGTGATCTTCGAGATCACGAGCGGTGGCGAAGTCCTCTGGACGTGGAGCGCCAACGAGCACCTGCTCGGTGCCCCGGACGGCGCACGCTCTCTACCGGGAGAGGGTTGGATCCACTCTAATTCTCTGGACTTGTACGACGACGGAGACGTCCTTCTCTCGGCACGTAACCTGGACATGCTGGTCCGCATCGACTACCCGACCGGCCAGGTCGTTTGGACGCGAGGCACGGACGTCCTCAGCAGACAACATCACGCGAATCTGACTGCCGGCGAACACATAGCCGTCTTCGACAACGGCAATCGGAGAAGAGAATCCGGAGTAGTGGTGTTCGGTCCGGACGGAGCGATCGAAGTCGACGAGCGCCTGGGCTTCTTCTCGGACGCGTTCGGAAGTGTCGAGTCCCAGCCCAACGGCAACTGGCTGGTCGTGGATGGACAAGGCGGACGGGTACTGGAGTACACTCCTGATTTCTCCCAGATCGTCTTCGAGCTGAAGTTGCTCAGAGGCAACTTCATTCCGTACGCGGCCGATCCTGAACAGCCGGTCCATGCCCTCCTGTATCGCGCGCATCGGGTCGGCGGCCTGCCACAGTGAGCATTCGGACTGACGTGAGATGAACGAGACGCGCGAGGGCGATCGGTTATGGTTGCCCGCTGGGAGTACACTCCGGGGCCCATCGCGGGATACGTGACCGGAGGCGTGTTCTCGAGCCCGGCACTCGTCGAAGGAGTCGTTTACGTGGGCGGACTGAACGGGCGGCTTTACGCGCTCCAGGAGTAACATGCCCGCGGCGGCACGCGGGCGCTTCCGACTCTCCATCACCTCGCTTACCTTCGAGCACCGTTCTGATTGGCCGCAGCCTCACCCGTGACACCCGACAGCGAGATGTCCTTGACGAAGACGGACGGAGTACTCAGGCGCCGCTGGCGCATGCTTTTCCTCGAGATCGGGGCCATCTTCATCGGAATCACGGCCTCGTTCTGGGTGGACGAGTGGCGGGAGCAGAACCAGGACACGGAGACTTTTCACCGAATCCTGGGCGAGGTCTACTACGACGTCACTCTCGATGAGAGCTTGTGGCGTGGTTGGGCGGCGACCAACAACCTGGTGCTGCAGTACGCAAGCGATCTGGCGCTTCGGGACGCGGACCTGCCGCCTGCGGATACGCTGTTCGATCGGCTCGACGCAATATTCACGGAGTACAGTTTCGCGCCGACGCTCGCCGGATACCGGCGGCTGACCAACACCGCATTGAATATCCCCGTAAACGACATCCAGCTCACGCTCGACAACCTCTACGGGACGCTCGTGGCCGGACACAGTGCTCTGGATGCTGATCTGAGTGATTTGCGAGCGCTTCGCACCGAGCACTGGTCCGGCACCGGTATCATTCCCTGCGCGGGAATGCTCGGCGGCCAGCCTCTGGCACCGGCGGTGATCGAGCGTCTGGACCTGGCCAATCAAGTTGCACCGGCCGACCAGGCCATTCGCCGTGACGGTGAGTGCCTCTCCCGGCCATTCAACCAGGCGATCGCCAACCAGGTGATGGAGGACGAGACGTTCCAAATTGCCTTGCGCGAAGCTATCAACATTCGCCGAAACATAGCCTCGAACGTGGCCTGGCAAAGGGCTGTCGCCTCTGATATTCGATGGCGTCTGGAGGACTATCTTCCTGACATCAGGTTGCCCATCAGCACTCTCGGCATCCTCGGTTCCGCCACGTCGGCGGACTGGAACGTCGACGATGCCATCGCCATGACGCGTTCGGGTCCCAACGACTGGGTGTTGGATATCTCGCTGTTGGACGGCGAAGTGAAGTTCGTGGCCAATAACGAGTACACCATGAACTGGGGTTCGCCCCGACCCTGGGTGGCTACGGGGCCCAATGTGGGATTCGGCGCTGGTCAGGTTACGCTCGAGGAGGCGTTTCCATCGGGCACCGCATGGTTCAACGGTCTGAACATCCCGGTCCAGGCAGGGCGTTACCGGGTGCGGTTCGACACGCAGTCACGCGAGTACAGCTTCGAGAGCCTCGAGGACTGATCGTCCGTCGGGCGCGTACATTTCGAACAGCGGCTACAAGAACCGGAACAAGCGCCTGACGGTAAGGGCCGCGAAGAGGGCGGTGGCCGCAGCCGCCAACACGATCAGCGTGTCCATCGGACCTCGTTCCTCGGAGGTCTCAGCCGGGGAGTCTGCGTCTTTCAGCTCCTCGGCCTGACTTGCGTGGGCCGTGCAGAAGCGGGAACCCTCCCGTACCGAGCGCTTGCAGCGAGTTCCGGACTTCGTACTGCCATGGCATCTTTCCACGTCTCACCTTCCTGTCTTCTCTTACTTACGACTCCCGCGTACCCTCGGATTCACCTGGAGGCGTATTCTCCGGACACCTGCAACGGGGGCCCAGGACCGCTCGTGGCAGCGACGCCGTCATCGCCTGATAGCCTCGGTCGGCTGTTCGAGCCGGTATCGAGGCGACCCGAGGATACGCCCCGACTTGTAGCCAGGCCCCAACAGATGATGCCGCGACGCCACAGTATCGCCGGGTACCCACGCGCTCGACAAAACGTTCTAATTGTTTCAATACAAGGAATTATAGATTCACACATCGCTATGCGCTCTTGGCACGATGCTGGCGGGAAGTGGTCTCGATGTGCAGGGTGGGCGAGCTTGCCCGTCCGCACCATACCGAGGCCCCTGAATATACCATTGGAGGTGGCAATGCCGGCGATTGTCCCGACTGGCGTATTCTGGGTCGACGAAGAGGATGCGCTTGACGACCCTGGCGCGCGGCTGGCCATGGCCCGTCAGTATTTGCCTCTACCTGCGGCCTTTCGCGAAGCGGTGGAGGCGCTCCGTGACCTGATACGGGCGCACAGCGGGCGATCGGCCGATCACAGCGACCTGCTGTCTCAGTTGTACCTGACCGCTGCGCAGCAAGACTTTCTGCTGGCCACGCCCGACGTGCCCGGTGTCGGCCCATGTTATAGTGTGATCATGACCATTCCGAAGCGCGCCTGGCTGGAGCTGCCCATGCCGTACGCCATCATCGGCTACCGGCATCTACCTCTGCTGACCCGGGCAGACCACAGGAGGCTCGTGGCGGAGTGGGGCGAACCGGACAGTCACTGCTCGGCCCGGGATCACCATCGGGCCGTCTGGGATGAATATGTTGCGGCATACCGCGGAACCTTCTGAAGGAGGAGAATCCATGCTCGCACCTTTCAAGACCCTGTGGGTGGATGAGTCCGGTCAGGACCTCGTCGAGTACGCCCTGCTGGTCGCGCTCATCGCTATCGTGGTGATCGCGGCCCTGAGGCTGCTCGGTCCGATCATCGCGACCGTGTTCAACAACATCGCCGGGAACCTCTCGAACGTCTGACTCTGCTGCCGGGCGGGCCCTACCCGGGGTCCGCCCGATTCAGCGCCCGGAACACCGACACCGAAACGGACGACGCGACGGTGACCTTCATCGGGCCCTAGCCGGCAGGACGTCGGAGGTCTCGGAGACCGGTCGGGCGGGAGCCGTCATCACCAGACGACGCTGAATCTCCCCCTCAGGCCCCCGAAGCGGTTCGTGCCGCTCCGATCGCCATCGAGGTCGAGACCCGCGCCGATCAGGAACATCACATGCCGATTGAAGCGCCACCCCAGCGCTACGGTGGCGCGGTAGTTGTCCCAGTCGAGGGACTCGACGGCCGGAACCTGTCCGTCGCCCCTAACCACATCGCGGGCGTCCCACATCAAACCCAGATCGGCCAGCAGGCCACGGGCGGCGGTCCGTCGCACCAGTAACCGACCGGTCCAGGCCTGGTCCAGGTAGTCGACAGCCGGCGAGACGTAGTCGCGGTACACGCGCTCCTCGGGTCGCCAGTTCCTCGATACGAGGATCTCCGTGTGCCAGGAATTGCCCATTCCCAGGAGTCCGAAACCGCCGACGTTGGTCGTGGACTCGTGGAGTCGATACTCATCCACACCCAGGTCCGGAGAGAGGGCTGTCCGTTCCGTCACCGCACTGACGTACGTCGCGAAACCTCCTATTCGGAGCGTCCCTCCGACCGACCACTCGACCATTCCGCCCACGTAGCCGAATTCCTCGGCCTGTCGAATGCCCAGTTCCGTGTCGAATCCTTCGTACTGGAGGATCGTGGACGGGGTCATCACCGCCCCGTACGCCTCCACCCGGACCGCCTCGCCTATCGTCGTGGATACTGATCCATTCAGGGCAAGTGGCTGTCGCTCGTACGCCAGAGTGCTGTCCACCTGTGACTGCCCGGCAGCATCCAACCCCAGGTATATCAGGTTGTTGGGCCAGTCGAGCACGGCAAGCGTGAGCCGGGCCTGATGGCGGGGGTTCTGTGTGGACTCGCTCTGCCAGCCGGCACCCA
>JBDHFS010000017.1:0-20386 GCA_039590285.1 Gemmatimonadota bacterium | reverse complement strand
CTCGCCCCGTTTCTGGCAGAGGGAGACGGAACTCATGGTGCGCAACATCGGCCACTACCTGTGCGGGGGGCGGCTGGAGAACGTGGTACACAAGAGACGGGGCTACTAGTGCAACGACTCGTCCAGGCAGCAGTCGAGCGGGGTGCCAGCGTCATCCACATCAGGGCGGGTGACGTCCTTCGGGCCAGGATCGAGGGCAAGATCGTGAAGCTCTCGAACCAGGTCTTTACGGAAGAGGAGACGCTGAACGTGGCGCTCACCCTCATTCCGAACGAGAAGGATCGCGAGCGCTTCGACGAGATCCGCGACTACGACACGTCCTGGGCGCTGAAGGGTGTGGGACGCTTCCGCGTCAACATCTCGCGGCAGCGCGGGTCGGCCATGATCGTGCTGCGGGTCATCCCGTTCAAGGTGCCGACGATAGAGGAGCTGTACCTGCCGGCGGTCCTGGGCGAGATCGCGGAGATCGAGCACGGCCTCGTCGTGGTCACCGGGGCGGTGGGGACCGGCAAGAGCACCACGCAGGCCGCCATGATCCAGTGGCTCAACGAGCGCCTGAAGAAGCACATCATCACGCTCGAGGATCCCATCGAGTACCTGCACTCGAATGACATGAGCGCCGTGACGCAGCGTGAGGTGGGCGTCGATACGGCGTCCTTCCACACGGGTCTGCGGGCGGCGCTGAGGCAGGACCCGGACGTCATTCTCATCGGCGAGATGCGGGATCGCGCGACGATCGGCACGGCACTCCGGGCGGCCGAGCTGGGGCAGTTGGTCATCGCCACGCTTCACACACCCAATGCCGTCGGAGCTCTCAACTTCCTGCTGGCGCCGTTCCCCGAGGAGGAGCGTGAGATGGCCCGAATGCGCCTGGCCGACGCGCTCCGGGCGATCATCGCGCAGCGGCTGCTCCCCCGAAAGGACATGGACCGCCAGATTCCGGTCGTCGAGATCCTGCGCGTCACGGGTGCCATCCGGGATTGCATCCTCCACTCGAGTCCGGTCGAAGAGATCCAGGACCTCATCGAGAGCGGCCGGGAAGCCTACGGAATGCAATCGTTCCACCAGCACCTGCAGGAGCTAGTGCGTGCGGGGATGGTGGAATACGAGGTAGCGAGGTCCGCGGCGCCCAGCCCCAGCGACTTCGAGCTGTACATGCAGACGCTGGGTGGTGACGCGACCAAGGCTGATGACGGTACGTCCGGCGAGGAGTACCGCCTGTGAACCTGGACGGAATCTTCCTTCCCGTCACGACGCCGTTCGACCCGACTTCCGGGAATCCAGACCTCGAATCCATGGCCGCGAACGTTCACGCCTGGTGCGCGCACCCCATCGCCGGGCTGGTGATCGGGGGATCCACCGGCGAAGCGGCCTTGCTGGACGAACGGGAGCTGCTCGACCTCATCGAACGAGCCGCCCGCTCCCGAGCGGATGGCGTCGCGGTCATCGCCGGCACGGGCGCCGAGTCCACGCGGGCGACGATCCGACGGTGTGTGGAGGCGGCCGCGGCCGGAGCCGATGCAGTCCTCGTGAAGCCTCCCTCGTACTATCGGGCCCGCATGTCGCCGGCCGCGCTGCGTACTTACTTCGTAGCGGTCGCCGACGGCTCGCCCGTGCCGGTGGTGCTGTACCACGTACCCAAGTTCGTGTCGGTGGACGTGGCGCCGGACCTCGCCGGAGAGCTCGTCCGCCACGAAAACGTCGCCGGAATCAAGGATTCCTCGGCGGATATCCACAATCTCGGTGCCCTCTGCGAGGCGTGTTCGGACGATGGGGCGGTCCTGGTCGGAGCCGGCACCCACGTCTATCCCGGTCTCGAGATGGGAGCGCGCGGCGCGATCATCGCCGTCGGGCTTCTGGCGCCAGCCGCCGCATGCGAGCTGCACCGCTCGTGGAGCGCGGGTCGGTCAGCGGAGGCCGGGCGACTCCAGGAACGGATAGGTCCCCTGCACAAGAAGGTAGTGGCCGGAATCGGAGTGCCGGGCGTCAAGCACGGGTTGGACCTCCTCGGCCTGGTCGGTGGACCGTCGCGCCCGCCGCTTCTCCCACCTTCGGAGAAAGAGCGCGAGGCGGTATCGACGGCTCTGAGACATGCGGGCCTGGCGTTCGCGACTTCCTCCACGATCTGAGAACCAGCCGGAACAGAAGGCAGGAGCTCGAATTGTTCGACGAAACGACTCGCTGTGTAGTGATCGTCGGCGCCCAGTGGGGCGACGAGGGCAAGGGCAAGATCACCGACGTGCTGGCCGAGCAGGCCTCCCTGGTGGCTCGCTACCAGGGAGGAGCGAACGCCGGACACACGGTTCTAGTGGGGGATAAGGAGTTCATCCTCCATCTCATCCCGTCCGGGGCCTTGTATCCGGATGTGCGGTGTCTGCTCGGGAACGGGGTGGTGATCGATCCGTGGACCCTGATCGACGAGATCGAGATGCTCACGGCACGCGGCGTGGCCATCGAGAGTCGCCTCGGCATCTCGCGACGCGCCCACCTCGTACTTCCGTATCACAAGCAGCTCGACGGCGCGAAGGAGGCGAGCCGCGGTGCGGCACGCATCGGAACGACGAAACGGGGAATCGGCCCGGCCTACCGGGACAAGGTCGCCCGCGCCGGCCTTCGACTGTGCGATCTCGAGGATCACGACTACTGCTGGGCCGTGGTTCGCGAAGCGGCAGGGGCCGCTAACGTGCTTCTCGAAGGACTGGGCGTGGATGACCGGGCGGATGCCGATTCCGTGATGTCGGCCCTGGAGTCGGTCTCGGAGCGTGTGTCGGCCCTGGGAACGGACACCGGCATCGAGATCCGATCGGAACTCTCCGGCGGCGGCAACGTGCTCCTCGAGGGAGCGCAGGGCGCTCTCCTGGACGTCGACCATGGCACGTATCCGTACGTCACATCCTCCACGACGACGGCGGGAGGCGCGGCGGCGGGCGTGGGGATTGGCCCGACGATGATCGATGAAGTCGTGGGTGTCGTCAAAGCCTACACCACGCGGGTCGGCGCCGGACCGCTGCCCACCGAGCTGGGCGGCGACGAGGCCGATCGCCTGCGCAACCTGGGCGCCGAGTTCGGCGCCACGACGGGCCGGCCGCGGCGGCCTGGCTGGTTCGACGGGGTCGTCGTTCGGCACTCGGCCGGGGTCAACGGTCTGACCGCCCTCGCCGTAACGAAGCTGGACGTGCTGGACACGTTCGATGAGCTGTTGCTGGGGGTCGGCTACGAGCTGGACGGCGTCCAGGCGGCGGGATTCCCGGAGCGGTCCGCCCATCTGGAGCGGCTTCAGCCCGTTTACGAGACCATGCCGGGCTGGGGCGCCGACACCGGGAGCTGTCGGACCTGGGAGGAGCTTCCGGAAGCGGCGCGAGGCTACCTCGAGCGGATCCAGGCCGTCTCCGAGGTTCCGATCCGCCTGGTTTCCGTCGGCTCGGCGCGGAGCCAGATCATCCGGGTCGGCTGACCGGCTCGGACTGGAGGCGAGGTGGATCGACGCTTCCCGAGCCGCATCCTCGTCCCCCTGGTGCTCCCGTGCCTGACGCTGGCCGCCCCGGGCCTCGTCCCTTCCGCCCGCGCCCAAGGAGTGGGCGAAGTCCAGTTGACGGTACAAATCGAGGGCCTCGACGGCGAGCTGCTCGCCAACGTCGAGGCCCTCGCCGGCATCGTCAGGGCTTCGAAGTCAGGCGCGGTTCGCGCGGGACACGTCTACCGTCTGTACGAGAAGGCGCCTGAGCAGATCGAACGCGCGCTGGAGCCGTTCGGTCACTATCGCGTCTCGGTCGAAACCTCCCTGGACAGCGACTCGTCGCCCTGGGTAGCCCGCTTCGTGGTGGATCCGGGGCCACCGATCCTCATCGATCGCCTGGATATCCGCATATCGGGCGAAGCCGAAACGGACAGCGCCTTCCAGGCTGCGCTGGCCAACCTCCGTCTGGCCGAGGGCGATACCCTCAACCACCCGGCATACGAGAGCGCACGAACATCGCTGGAGCTGCTGGCCGCCGACCGCGGCTATCTGGATGCCGTCTGGGACTCCAGCCTGGTGCGGGTGGATGTCGAAGCGCACACGTCCGAGATCGTGCTCCACCTGACATCGGGGCCCCGGTTCCGGTTCGGTGCCGTGTCGATCGACCAGGAATGGGTCGATATGGACATTCTGGAGCCTCATGTCGGGTTCACGGCCGGCGACCCGTTTCACGTATCGTACCTGCGGGACCTTCAGTCCAACCTCGCCGGCACTACATACTTCGCCAACGTCGAGATCGTCCCGCGACGCGACCTGGCCGACGAGGATCTCCGCGTGCCGATCGAGGTCCACGCCTCGGCCCGCAAGACCCAGCGCTACGAGGTCGGTGTCGGCTACGGTACGGACACGGGCCCACGCATTCGACTGGCGGTCGAGTTCCGGCGTCTCAACCGGCGGGGCCACTTCGCGGACGGCGATGCACGTCTGTCGACCACGGAGCAGAGCGTCACGGTGCGCTACAACATCCCGGTCGGCTTCCCCAACCCCTCCCTGTGGTCTCTGACCGGCCGGTACGGCCACATCGAGTGGGTTACGAGCAACACGGTGCAGGGATTCGTGGGGCTCAGTTACGCGCACCTGTGGGGAGAGGTCCGCGAGGTGTTTTCGCTCAGATACCAGAGAGATGACTTTCAGGTCGCCGCCGACACGGGCGTTTCCAGGCTGACACAGCCCATCGCCTCGTGGACGTACTCGGATGCCGACAACCGGTTGTACGCCACGCGGGGCATCGGCGGGACCGTCGAGCTTCGCGGTGCCCTCGAAGACGTCGGCTCGACGGCGAGCTTCTTCCGCGCCTGGGCCACGGCGAAGGCGATCCAGAGGCTGGCGCCGAAGATCCGGGGGACGCTGCGCGCCGACGCCGGATGGATCGGTACGGACCAGTTCCGCGACCTTCCGCCCTCCATCCGGTTCTTCGCGGGGGGCGATCGGAGCATCCGCGGCTACGATTACCAGTCCCTGGGCCCGGTGAACGAGAACGGGGATGTCACCGGCGGCAACAGCCTGCTCGTGGGAAGCGCCGAGCTGGAGTACCGCTTCCACGAGAAGTGGGCGGGGGCCGTCTTCTTCGACGCTGGCAACGCGCTGCGGGACTTCCAGGGAGAGATCGCCACCGGTACCGGAGTGGGCGTACGCTGGATCTCTCCCGTGGGCCTGGTGAGGGTGGACGGCGCGTTCGGGCTGAAGAAGCAGGGGAGCCGGTTCCGCCTCCATCTCTCGATCGGACCGGACTTCTGATGGCGAAACGGGCGCAGGGACGTCGGTGGAAGCGCTGGCCGCGACGCCTGCTCCTCGGGCTGACCGTTCTGCTGTTGCTCCTGCTCGCGTTCGCGGCGTTCCTCGTGGGGACGACCCCCGGCGGGCGGATGGCCCTGTCCCTGGCGCAAGGCTTCCTTCCCGACGACCTGAGCGTCGAGGTGGCCGGCTTCGACGGTCGCCTGATCGACCGATTCGACCTGCTCGGAGTCGAAATGCGCCTGCCGGCGGTCGAGATCGCCGCCGACCGCGTGGTCGTGGATTGGCGCCCGAGAGGCCTGCTCAGGAAGCAGGTGCTGGTGAATGCCGCTCTGGTCGACGGCGTCGACGTGCGAATCGTCGAAGCGCCCACGGACTCCACCCGCGGGGAGTCCGAAGCGCCGGCCGACAGTCTCGGGGGCCCGCCGGTTCCCGAGCTTCCCGTACACATCCGCGTCGACTCGGTCGGTGTGACGGGCGCGGCGCTGTGGATAGGCGACTCGGCGTGGTTCTCCGATGGACGCATCGTACTGGCCGGCGAGCTGGAGGACTACCGTCTCACGTTCTCCGGGAGAGTCGACATCCCCGACCTTCCCGCGACGACAGCTCGGGTCTCGGGAACGGGCTCCAGCACCGAGTTCAAGGTCGACAGCGTGGTGGCGGATGCGCTCGGCGGGCGGATCGCCGGTTCGGGCGAGGTGGCGTGGTGGCCTGCCGTCGGCTGGACCCTGGAGGTCGAAGGTGAACAGCTCGAGCCGTCGGACCTCCTTCCGTACCCCGATGAGTGGCCCGGGCGGCTCTCGTTCGCCGCCGCGTCGACCGGACGCATCACGGACGAGGGCGCGGTCGAGCTCGATGCGGTGGTGGACACGCTGTTCGGGGAGCTGCGGGGGGAAAGAGTGGATGGCCGCTTCGAGACGCACGTGCGAGGTGACGACATCGAGCTCCCTGCTGCACGCATCAGATGGGGCCCGGCGAGCGTGATCGCGTCCGGCACGGCAAGCGCCACGCTCGACCTGGACTTCGAGGCGACGCTCCCCGATCTAGAGCTCGTGCTTCCTGGGGCCAGCGGCAGCCTTGCCGCTCGCGGCCGTACGACGGGACCCCGCGAGACTCCGAGAATCCGGGTGACGTTCGAGGCGGATTCCGTGAGCGCCGAGGCCCTGACGGCGGATGAGGTGAACGGAGACGTGGACCTGGACCTCGCCGGCCCGCTGAGCGCCTCCCTTGTCGCGCGAGGTCTCTCGATCGCCGGTCGCGGCATCGATTCCGTCGACGTGATTCTCTCCGGCGTGCGTGGCAGCCACTCGCTCGAGGTCTCGGCCCGCGGGCCCGACGGCGAGCTCGACCTATCGGCGGAGGGCGGCCTCGATGCGTCCAACGCGTGGACGGGCACCGTGGCATCCCTCCGGTTGGCCGCCGACACGATGGGCTCGTGGTCTCTCGCGGATCCGGTCGAGCTGGCGGCGTCCTCGGCGACCCTGCGTATCGGCGAGGCGTGCCTCGAGTCGCGTCCAGCCCGGATCTGCGTCGAGGGGGAGACGGGGAGCCACGGGATACAGATCGTGGCGTCCATCGATTCCCTCGACGCACGCAGACTGCAACCGCTTATGCCTGAGAATGTTACGGTGGCGACCACTCTCTTCGCGACAGCGGTGCTCGAGGTGCCGCGCGGAGGAGAGATTACGGGCCAGGTGAGTCTCGGGACCGATACGGGATCCTTGATGCTCCCGGTGCGAGGCGAGGTCCGTACGCTCAGGTTCGAGCCGATTGCCCTGACGGCCTCATCGGATTCCGCCGGTCTGCACGGGGAGCTCGATCTGCACCTGGCGGACTCGACGGGAGCCCGCGTCCTGGCCATCGGGGGCCGCGTCGAGTCGCCGGTGACCCTGCGCTCCGCCGATGACCTCGGTCGCCTGGCCGGTCAGCCGGCCTCGGCTCACCTGGAGGTAGAGGCGGGGGACCTTCTCCTGCTGACGGATGACCTGCTCCGGGTCTGGGACGTGTCGGGGAGCTTCCGGGCCGTCGCCGATCTCGAGGCCGACGCAGAAGGCCGTCTCAGCGGGGCCATGGAAGCCACGACCGAATCCCTCGTCCTCCAGAACACGGTGCGCGGCCGGGGATGGACCCTGACTGTCGATCCGGCCCGCGTCATGGCCCGGGTCGGGCCGGACGGCCTCACCGGCGACCTCGACCTGTCGGTCGATGTGGCCGGAATGGGTTCTCTGCTGACGGCTACCGGCCAGCTGGCGCTGCCCGAGCTCACGACACTGGACGTGGACCCCGAGACTCAACCGGTGGAAGGCAGCCTGGATGTAGTCGTGACGGACCTGTCGATCTTCGAGGCCTTCCTGATCGACATCTCCGAAGCCTCGGGCATATTCGAGCTTCACACCCGGGTCGCGGGAACTCTGGCCGCCGCGACCGTGGAGGGAGACGCGAGAGTCGCCGATGGACGTGCCGTACTTCCCGCCCTGGGTCTGGACCTGAACGGAATCGAGCTTATGGTGTCCGGCCGGCCCGACGGCGGGGTAGAGATCGACGGGAAGATCCACTCCGGACCGGGTTTGCTGACCATTCACGGCCGCTCCGAGCGATATCCGTCAGCGGAGAATCCGAGCGTCATCCAGTTGAGTGGAGAACGTTTCCAGGTGTTGGACTTCCCCGAAGTCCAGCTCGACGCGGACCCGACGATCAATCTGACGTTCGACGGCTCCACCTTGCTCCTCGAGGGCCGGATCGGGATCCCGTACGGGCGTTTGGGCTTCCCAGAGATTCCCGCCGCAGCGGTGACTCCTTCGGAGGACGTCGTCATCGTAGGGGACACCGTGGCGGCACGCGAGCCGCCCGTTCCCTTCGGGGCCGACATCACGGTCACCCTCGGGGAGGACGTGTTCTTCAGCGGGTTCGGGCTCACCGCCAATCTCAGGGGCGAGCTGAACATAGCCCAGGATCCGGGTGAGGACCCCAGAGGACGTGGGGAGTTGCGCCTTGTGAACGGCATCTACCGGGCGTTGGGGCAGGAGCTCCGGATCGATCCCGGCCGCCTTCTGTTCAGCGGGTCGCTGGACGATCCGGGGGTCGAAGCGCGCGCCTTCGTTCGAGCGACGGACGGCACGGAAGCGGGTTTTCGCATCGGTGGCACGGTCCAGAACCTCGACGTCACGACCTATTCGGTGCCTCCGAAGTCCGACAGCGACGTGATGGCCTACATACTGTTCGGCCGCCCGATGAGTCAGACGTCGGGATCCGAGGGGAACGAGGCCTCCAACGCGGCCGCGATCCTCGGGGCCAACATGCTGGCGATGAGCCTGGCGCCCAGCCTCGGGCTCGACGAGGCTCGAATCGAGACGGGATCCAGCCAGAACAAGGCCCAGTTCGTCGTGGGCAAGTACCTGTCGCCCAGGCTCTTCCTGGGCTATGGAGTGGGCATCTACGAGCCGATCAGCACACTTCGCGTTCGCTACCTCCTGTCCGCGAAGTGGTCGATCGAGGCCATCACGGGGGACCAGCAGAGCACGGACCTGCTGTACCGTATCGAACGTGGAGGACGGGGCGAGGAGCGTGCGGAGGAGGTCGCTCCCGGAGGGGAGACATCCGAAGAACAGGCCGTGGAGGCGGAAACCGACGCGCCGCCCTGATGAAGGGCGGCCCATGGACCGCCCTTCCATAGGTGTCGCGGACTGAGCTACGCTCCGCTCAGCCGACCCCGATGATGAGCGCCAGGGCCCACGCCTGGTTCTTGATCTCCAGGTTGTCCGCCTTCGCCACGTCGGTCAGACCGTATACGTAGGAGAGATCGAGCCCGAGCATCAGGACCTGTAGCCCCAGGCCGCCCTTCAGCCCGAAGTCGAACGAGTTGGTGTTGTCGCACAACCCGTCCGTCACCAGGCCCGTCCCTTCCGTCTTGCAGCTTACTTCGAACCCTCCGTTGATGCCCCCATACAGCCGCGGTCCGATCACCCTCTCCAGAATGGGAAGCCGCACGACGCCCATCACCGGCACCTCGATGTACGAGAGGCGCACACGTTCCGCGCTGCTGATGACTTCGAAGCCCTTCTCTGAGTAGTAGCCGCCCACGATGATACCGAGAATGCCGCCCGTGGCGTACGAGACACCGACCTGAAAGCCCGTGCGGCTCTCGGTGCTCACGTCGCTGTTGTCGAGCTTCACGCTGGCGTCCGAGTAGATTCCACCCCCCGTGATCCCGACCTGGGCCGCGGCGGGGACCGCCGACAGGGCGAGAAGGAGGACGGCGGCGGTGGCGATGCGCAGTCGCATGGTGTGTCTCCTGTTCCAAGTGGCCGGTCCGGAAACCCTGGTCCCGGCCGGGCCGATGAAGATACGCTCCGTGGCTTCCGGCGAAACCCACCAGCCTCGCATCCGAACGCCGATCCTCCGGATTGCCCCATGTGTGCGCTTTCGCTATACTCTGGGGCTCTTGTTCTCGGGCTGGCCAAGGCGGGCCGGCGCCGGTAGACGCGAACCGAACTACGGCGTCGCGTCTTTTGTGTTGAAAGGGCCCCGGGCGGCCCCGCGCGAGGCCGAGCCGGGGTGGGGATCGGGACGACATGTTCGAGCAGCTCGGCGAACGACTGGATGGCATATTCCGCCACCTGAGGGGGCGGGGCGTCATCACGCAGCCCATGCTGAGAGAGGGACTGCGGGAAGTGCGCCGGGCGCTGCTCGAAGCCGACGTCAACTATCATGTCGCCCGCGACTTCCTGAAGCGCGTCGAAGAGCAGGCACTGGGTGAGAAAGTGCTGGAGTCGGTGAGGCCGGCGGACCAGGTCGTCAAGATCGTGCACGACGAGCTGGTCGGCGTGTTGGGTGGAGCGGAAGGTCCGGCAGGCCTTTCCGAGTCGGCGGTGCCGCCCTCCGTCATCATGCTGGTTGGACTGCAAGGGTCCGGAAAGACGACCACCGCGGGCAAACTGGCCCGCCGCTTCGATCGGCTGGGCCGCAAACCCACGCTGGTCGCGTGTGATCCGTATCGGCCGGCGGCGGGTGAGCAGCTCGTCACACTGGCCGAGTCGATCGGCGTGCCCGTGGTGCACGAGCCAGGTCAGAAGGACGTCGTGGCGCTCGCGGCGGGCGCCGTGGACTCGGCCCGACGTGCCGGTGCTACGCACGTGATCATCGACACGGCGGGACGCCTTCAGGCCGATGCCGAGCTGATGGCGGAGCTGGCGAGCCTGAAGGATGAGCTGGGACCGGATGAGGTCCTGCTCGTCGCGGATGGCATGACGGGTCAGGAGGCGGTCCGCATCGCCGAAGGGTTCCACGAGACCGTGGGCATCACGGGCGTGGTCCTGACGAAGATGGATGGAGACGCGCGAGGTGGGGCGGCGCTCTCGATCCACGGCGTGCTCGGCGTGCCCGTGAAGTTCGTCGGCGTGGGAGAGAGGCTCGAGGACCTTACCGTGTTCGAGCCGGATCGGATGGCCGGGCGGATCCTCCAGATGGGGGACATCGTGGGCCTTGTCGAAAAGGCCCAGCAGACGTTCGATCTGGAGGCTGGAAAGAAGCTCGAGGAGAAAGTCCTCGGGAGCGGAGACTTCGACCTGGATGACTTTCTCCAGGCGATCACGCAGATCCAGAAGATGGGGCCTCTCGAGGGGCTCCTGAAGATGATACCGGGCGTGAAGCCGCAGATGCTCGAGGGAGTGGACATGGATCCCCGGCGCATCCGGCACATGGAGGCGATCGTGCTCTCCATGACACTGGAAGAGAGGCGGAAGCCAGACATCATGAACGGTTCCCGTCGAGCCAGGGTGGCCAAGGGTTCTGGACGTCCGGTGCACGAGGTGAACCGCCTTCTCAAGCAGTTCGTGGAGATGCGAAAGATGATGAAGCAGATGAAGAAGCTCGCCCCGCGCCTCGCGGCCGGCGGAAAGCTGGACTCACTGCTTCAATGACGGGTGACCGGACCTCGGAAGAGGCGGCCGCCCATGACTGACTGACGTAACAAGAGGAATAGGATCAGTGGCGACAACGATTCGACTGCAGCGCACGGGCCGGAAGAAGCAGGCCTCGTTCCGTATCGTGGTAACGGACGTGAACGAGCAGCGAGACGGCCCCGCGATCGAGACGCTGGGGATCTACAACCCCCGCACGGAGCCCTCCATCGTTCGACTGGATGCTGCGGCGTCCCTGAACTGGCTGTACGAGGGAGCCCAACCCACCGACACGGTGATCTCGATATTCCGTAAGACAGGCGTGTGGCAGAAGTTCCAGGCGGGCGAGCAGGCCGACTCTCTGGAGGAGAGCCTGGTCGTTCTCGGGCCTCCAGCCGGCGAGGCGAAGACGTCCCAGCGGGCGGCCATCGCGGCGGAAGCGCAGAAGATGCGCGCCGTAGAGGTTGCCGCCGAGCGTGAGGCTGCCGAGGAAGCCGCGAAGAAGGCCGAGAAGGAGGCGGCAGCCGCTGCCGAGAAGGCTGAGGCGGAAGAAGCCGTCGAGGCGACGGAGGCGGAAGAAGCCGTCGAGGCGACTGAGGTGGAAGAAGCCGTCGAGGCTGTCGAGGCTGCCGAGGAAGCCGAAGCTGAAGCAACGGAAGAGGCCGCCGAGGAACCGACTGCCGAGGTCGAAGAGGAAGCCGAGCCTGCTGAAGAGGCCGCCGGAGAACCGGCAGTCGACGTCGAGGAGGTAGAGGCCGAAGCGGCTGAGGAGGCTGTCGAGGAACCGGTCGCCGAGGTCGAAGAGGAAGCCGCGGAGGCTGCCGATGAGACCGCGGATGAGACGGCGGATGAGCCCGTCGCTGAGGCCGAGGAACAGCCAGTAGCCGAAGCGGCTGAGGAGGCCGCCGAGGAACCGGCCGCCGAGGTCGAAGAGGCGGCGGAACCGGCCGAGGAAGAGGAAGAGAAGAAGGACTGACGCGGCGTCGTCGCCGAGTCTCTGACGACGCACGTGCCTTACGTCGATGGATGAGATCGTCGTAGCGCTCGTACGAAAGGCGCACGGACTCGACGGTGAGGTGGCTGTCGAGCTGATGACCGGTGATCCGGACCAGGTGTTCACTGTGGACCGGGTGTTTCAGGTTCCTGGAGCGAATCTGACGGTTCCGGACCGTCTGACTCTGTTGAGTGCCCGGCGTCACAAGGGAGGCCTCCTCCTGAAGTTCCGGGAGATAGCCGATCGGGCGGCCGCGGAGCGACTGCGCGGCGTCGAGCTGGTCGTTCCGCCTGAGGCGCTGCGGGGGCTCGATGAGAACGAGTACTTTCTGCACGACCTGGTCGGATACGAGGTCGTTCTGACGGACGGCGAGCGCGTGGGCGCGGTAGCGAGCGTGTACGAGACCGGTGAGCAGGTGGTTCTCGGCGTGACGGGAGCGGATGACGAGCTGCTCGTCCCGTTCGGACGACAGCTGGTGCTGGATGTGAATCGGGAGACACGGCGCATCGTGATCGATCCGCCGCCGGGACTCCTGGAGATCTGACGGCGTGAGAATCAACGTCGTCACGATCTTTCCGGAGTTCTTCGAGGTGCCTCTGGGCACCAGCATCCCGGGTCGGGCAGCAGGGGCCGGTCTCGTGGAGTACCGGGTCGTCGACCTGCGGGTCTACACGCACGACCGGCACCGGACGGTGGACGATGAGCCGTACGGAGGCGGCGCGGGCATGGTGATGAAGCCCGAGCCGTTCTTCGAGGCGGTGGACGATCTGAGGCCGGACGGTCCGATCGTGCTGCTGAGCCCCGGGGGCGCCGTGTTCGATCACGATACGGCGGTCCGCTACGCGATGGAGCCGGAGCTGACGCTCCTATGCGGACACTACAAGGGTGTGGATGAGCGCGTGGCGGAGGGCCTGGCCACGGAGGAGCTGTCGGTAGGCGACTACGTGCTGTCCGGCGGAGAGCCCGCGGCGCTCGTGGTGACCGACGCCGTCGTGCGGCTCATTCCGGGAGCCATGAGCGACCACGAGTCGGCGGCGGAGGACTCGTTTTACGACGGACCGCTCGCGCCGCCCGTGTACACTCGGCCGGCCGAGTACCGGGGCCTGTCGGTCCCGGATGTGCTGCGCTCCGGGGATCATGCTCGGATCGCGGAGTGGCGTCGGCGAGAGGCCGAGCGGCTGACGAGAGAGAGACGACCGGAGCTGTGGGAGCGGGACGGAGACTGAGCCCGCCGAGAACCCCGGAGCCGGTGGTGGGGAACATCAAGAGAAGTCGTTAGATTCGGTCGCGCATAAGGCGACCCCGGAAGGAGCGAGATCGTGGATCCGAGGATTGCGGAAATCGAGAAGGGCCAACTGCGGTCCGACCTGCCGGCCTTCGCGCCGGGCGATACCGTCCGCGTGAAGGTGCGGGTGACGGAAGGCGCCAAGGAGCGGATCCAGGCGTTCGAGGGAATCTGCATCGCTCGCAAGGGGGGTGGCCTGAGCGAGACGTTCATGGTGCGCAAGATCTCGGGCGGCGTTGGAGTTGAGCGCATCTTTCCGCTGAACTCGCCTTCCATCGCCGGGATCGAGGTCGTGCGTCGCGGTCACGTGCGGCGGGCCAAGCTCTACTACCTCCGGGCCCGTCGGGGCAAGCGCGCGCGTGTGCGCGAGCGCCGCTGGTGGGAGAGCGGCGGTGCTCAGGCCGAGGCGTCAGCGGCGGCCGACGCCGCGGAGCTCGCGGCCCAGGAAGCGCAGGCCGAAGCCGAGGCGGCCGAGGCAGAAGCCGAGCAGGCGGAACCGGAGGTGGAGGAAGTCGCCCCAGTGGTGGAGGCTGAGGCGGGCTCCGAGGAGGCGATCGAGGCAGCGGCCGACACGGAAGCCGTTGAGGTCGAGGTGGAGCCTGATGAGCCGGCCGAGGATGTCGCGGCGGAAGAGGACGAAGGAGAGCCCGAGAGGGCGGCCGAGTAGCCGCGGGCCGATGGCTCGCACGGCACCCACCGACTACGAACGGGAGGCCTGGGAAAGAGGCCTCGAACATGTGGTGGGTGTCGATGAAGCGGGCTGCGGACCGCTGGCGGGGCCCGTGCTTGCGGCCGCCGTGGCCCTCCGATGCGGGCAGACTCTCGAGGGTGTGTTCGACAGCAAGGTCCTGACGAAGAAGCAGCGCGAGGAGCTCGCCCGGGAGATCCGGGAGGAGGTCCTCGCGTTTTCCATCGCGGCCGCTTCCGCCAGAGAGATCGAGCGGTACAACATCCGCCGCGCAACGAGTCTCGCCATGCGACGCGCCGTGACGCGCCTGCCGTTCACTCCCGACGTTCTTCTGGTGGACGGCCGTCGGATGCCGGAGCTCGGCGAGCACACGGCGATCGTCAAGGGCGATCGGCTGTCGCTTTCGATCGCCTGTGCCTCCATCTTGTCGAAGACGGTCCGCGACCGCCTCATGGAGAGGCTCTCGAACCGGTATCCCGCATACGGGTGGGACGAGAACAAGGGCTATGCCACAGGGCACCACCTCGCGGCGATCCGCGACCACGGCCCGACCCCACACCACCGACGAACGTGGTCGCCGATCGTGCAGCCCGAGCTTCCGCTGGAGGTCTGACCATGCACTCCGAGCACCTGCGTAACGTCCAGATCTCCTGGGTGGCCTTCGGATGGTTCGTCGGGCTCGCCGCCGCCGCGGCCGTCCTCCTCCTCCTGGCCGGGGCCGGATTCACCGAGTCCGGCGGTAAGCAGGAGACGATCGTTCTCACGGTCGCCGTGGCGGCGGGGTGGTTCATGGGAGGCTTCATCGTGGGCTTCAAGGCGGCCGCCGCTCCGATCCTGCACGGCGCGGCGATGGCCCTGTTCACGTTCGTGGCCTGGTTCGGTCTCAACCTCGCCTTCGGAGGCCTCACCACCGGCGCCAGCGCATGGGAGTTCTTCGGCGCCCGCAGCCTGGCCGCGGCGCTCCTGGTCCAGGTCCTGGCGGCGATCACGGGCTGCTGGCTGGGATACCGTTACACTCCGGTCAAGGTCGAATAGTCGGTCGGACCGAGCGGCTCCCGCTCACTGCGCGAGCCGCCGGCTCCCGTCCCCCTGATAGACGTACCGAAGAGTGAGACACCCGGGGTTCGCTCCCGGGCAGTAGTATCCCACGATCTCGAGCCGGGCGTACCGGCCGTCCGCCGTCCGTATCACGTATACCGCATCCTCGGGCTCGAGAAGGTGCGAGAAGAATCCGTATCGATACCAGTCGTCCAGCTCGGAATGGATGGTATCGCCGCCCGCCGTGACCTGGCTCGTCACGAAGCCCTCGGCCGGAGCCTCCGACACGGATTCGAAAGTCCGTTCAGGAAGGCGCAGGGCTCCAGCGTTTCCGTCGAAGCCGACGCCCCCGTTCACCACGATGCGAAACCTCCGAGCCGCGATGTCCCAACTGCCTGGATCGCCGTCCTCCACCAAGGCGGCTCGTGAAAGGTCCAGGCGGGCCCACCGGCCGGGATCCCGGGCGTCGATGGTCACCAGCCGCTCGCCGGTCAGACCGGTCGGCTCCGGCCCGGGTTCGAGCGCGGAGATCGGATATCCGGGCGGCGGGTCGCGCCGAATGGAGAAGACCACGAGGGTCAATGTGGCAAGCAGGAAGACACTACCGGCTACGACGAGCCAGGGGGGGAGCGGAGATTCGCGGCTCATGGCCGCCTACCGTCGCGGTCCAGGACGAGCTATGGGCTCTTGCGGCCCAGGAAGCGGCCCAGCAACGCCAGATACACCACGAGGCCGACCGCGAGCACCGCGAACAGAAGAGTCAGCAACATGCGGGAGCCATCGCCGTCCAGGCGGTACTGGCCGTACTCCCAGGCGGCGAACAGCGCGCAGAAGGCGATGGCGGCCGTGATCAGGACTCTGTGAAACGCGACGATGGACATGGTTGCTCGTTCCGGTTCGGGTCGGCGCTTCCAATGAATAACCCGGGTCCAACGGAGGTGCCAGCTTCCACGAGACGCTGTCGTCGAGTCGAGACGGCTCGCATCCTACGCCGGGATGCGGCTATCCTTGGCCGTTCGCGAAGGCACGCCCACCGGTTGCCGAGGCTGACTTGAAGCGCCGCTACCGCACATACGCCGAGCTCGAGGGCCCTGATCGAAGCGGTCTTCCCGAGCAGATCGCCGAGCAGCGTGAGAGGGTCGAATCCCGCCTCGCGCAGGTGAACCGGACCGTGGCGATCATGAGCGGGAAGGGTGGGGTGGGAAAGAGCCTGATCTCCGCCGCGCTCGCGACCGCGCTTCGTGCCGATGGTCTCGCCGTGGGACTCCTGGACGGAGACCTTCACAGTCCGTCGGCCGCCCGGATGTGCGGGGTGGAGCCGGGCGCACTGCCGTTCGGGGAAGACGGCGTGAAGCCGGCCATCGGCGGCGGGGGCGTGGCCGTGATGTCCATGGAGCTACTGCTTCCGGAGGGCGCGCCCCTCGCCTGGCACGGTCCCGGGACGGACGGATTCGTTTGGGAGGGTGCCGAAGAACGTCGGGCCCTGCGTGAGTTCCTCTCGGATGTACAGTGGGGAGCACTCGACTGGCTGGTCATCGATCTTCCTCCCGGAACCCGGGCGATGATCGACCTGTTCGAGCTCGTGCCGGCGCTGGGAGGACTGGTGGCCGTGACGCTTCCCGCGGGAGCGGCCCGGGCGTCCGCGGAGCGCGCACTGAATCTGGCGAAAAAGAGGAGCATTCCAGTGCTGGGCGTGGTGGAGAACATGGCCGGCTACTCGTGTCCCGGCTGCGGTGAGTTGCGTCCCCTGTTTCCCGGTGAGGGCGGCCGGGACCTGTCCGTGGCGCACGGCGCCGAGCTGCTCGGCCGGGTGCCCTTCGATCCGGAAGCAGCTGTGCTGGCCGACCGCGGCCAGATGGTAAGCCTGCTGGCGGACACCGCATGCGGACACGCCATGCGGAGCCTGGTGGATCGACTCGTCTCCACCGTGGAGCGACGATGAAGTTCCTGTGCGTATCGTGCGACGAGCAGATGGAATTCGAGGAGCGTACGCTGCCGGGCGACGGGACTCTTGCCGCCGCGTTCCGGTGTCCCCGGTGCGATCACGTGACCGCTATGCTCACCAATCCGATGGAGACTCGACTGGTGTCCTCACTGGGTGTCAGCATCGGTGGCAGGCAGGTGCCGGAGCAACCGCTCGAAGGCGTGCGGCGGGAGCTGGAAGATGGAAGGGAGGACGCGTTCTCGGATGAGTCCGATGAGGCGGCACCGTCTGCCGGCTCGGTTCGCTGGAGCGTGGAGGCCGTGGACCGCCTCGCCGCGGTGCCCCGCTTCGTTCGCGGCATGGTGAAGCGGATTTACACGGACTACGCCAGGGAGCACGGAATCGCGGAGATCACTCCTGCGGTGATGGACCGTGCCCGCAGCGACCTGGGCCTCGAAGGGATGTAGGGCGGGTGACTCACGGGGAGCGGACGGACGCCGGGGCGCCGGACGACGACACCCGCCGCATCGGGGACCTCAGCGTTCGCATCGATCGCCTTCTGTGTGTCGGCTTCGGCGATTGCGTGGAGACGGCACCGGGAGCCTTCGAGCTGGATGAACAGGACATCGCGGTGTTCGCGCGGCCGGAGGAAGTGGAGCGGGATGCGCTGCTTCGCGCCTGCGATGCCTGCCCCGTGGACGCGCTCACGGTGTGGGGCCCGGACGGGGAGCAGCTCGCTCCGTGACCGTGATCTCGGCGACGGGCCTCGGGTTCTCGTACGTCGCCGGACGGGCGGCGCTCGAGGGCATCGACGTGTCGGTGGTGGATGGAGAGGCGCTCGGCGTCATGGGACCCAACGGGTCCGGCAAGTCCACTCTCCTGCGTATCCTGGCCGGATCCGCGCGGCCCTCGTCCGGCTACGCGAATGTGGCCCCGAGCCGGCGGGACAAGGCCGTCGTGCTCGATCACACGCCCTTCGCGGAAGCGCTGAGCGGCAGACAGAACGCTCGGCTGCAGCTGGCGATGCGCGGCGTCCCGGCGGCCGAGGCCGGGCCCGCCGCGGAGCGCCGGCTCACGGAGCTCGGTCTCGCCGGCAGAGCCCGCGATCCCGTCTCGCAATACTCGACCGGCATGCGCCGGCGCCTGGCTCTGGCCGAAGCGCTCGCGGCGAGTCCCGCGCTCCTGCTCCTGGATGAGCCTACGCTCGGGTTGGACCTGGAGGGAAGGTCGAGCCTCGTGCGACTCATCAGGGATGCTGTGTCCGCGGGCCGAAGCGCAGTTCTCGCCTCGAACGACCCGACGTTCGTCGCCTCCGCGTGCGACCGGGTGCTCCTGCTGAACGAGGGCCGTGCCGTGGCCGAGGGGCGGCCCGCCGCCCTGATCGCCGGGCTCCGACGGCCCGTGGTGATCGACGTCGGCGTACGCCACGTCGGCGTACGCCACGGGGGCTCGCTCTCGACCGGAGGCTTGCCGGATGGTATAGAGCCTCTGCCCCCGAGCGCCGGCTCGCTTCGCTTTGCCTCGCATGCCGGGACCGCTGTCCTTCCGGCCCTGTGCGAGTGGATGTCCGCCCAGGGGCTGGACGTGCGTGCCATTCGAATCCGTGAGCCGGACCTGGCGGACGTGTTTCTGGCCCTCGCGGGAGTGCCTCTTCGCGTCGAGGACGCTGCCGGCGGGCACGGCTCGGCATGAAGGGTGTGGTGTGGGGGCTGCGCTGGCGCCTCGCCATGAGTCGCCGACGGCTGCTCGCATGGAACATCATCGTGCCGATCGTTCTGCTTCTTCCGGTCGCCGCGAGTCCCGCCGCCGCGCCGCACCGGGCCGCCGTCCTCGGTGTGTTCATCGTTTTCTTCGGTACGTTCGGGAGCTGCATTCCCCTGGTGCGCGACCGGGCGCGCGGCTGGAACGAGAAGGTCACGCTCACGGGATACGGATTCCGGCCATGGTTGTCGCAAAGGATCGCGGCGGAAGCGGCGATCGACCTGGTCGAGCTGACGCCCGCCCTGTTGCTCGTGTTCGTTATCGTCGGGGGCTCGCTGGCGACCGGACCCGGGTCAATGGTGTCCGCGCTCCCGTCCGTGGCTCTCGCCCTGCTCGCCGCCAACCTGCTCGGGGCGATCGTAGCGGCCATCGTGGTCTCCATCGCGGAAGCGGCTCTGGCGTGCGGAGCCGTGGCGCTGTTCGCTCTCCACTTCAGCGGCCTGTTTCGGTCCGCCGCCCCCGACACCTGGGCCGGGCAGCTGGAGCGGTTCGGCGTATTCCGCCCGCTCGTCCAGATTCTGAGAGATGGCCTATCCGGAAATGATCCAATCGGTTACGGCCTGGTCGGGTGGCTGGAGCCGCTCGTCGCGCTGTCCGTTCTGTCCTTCCTGGCGCTGTCCGTGTCTCCCCGCCTGGCACGCCGGTCCGGAGGGGCCTCGTAGACGGCTGGGCCCTTCGGGAGCCTTCCCGTGAGACCGCCGCAGATTGACTGCGGCCCCGAGACCTTTCTATAGTGGGGCCGTCGGTCTCCGAGGCTCGACACTCGATACCTGATTATAGAAAACGGGCGGCAACGCCCGTTCGGTCGATATAAGAAGCGCCCGCGCCGTGATCCGGCGCCGGGCGCCATCGTAGTCGCCGGTCCGTGGGCGGACCCGGCGCGTCGACAGGTACGGCCGGGAGCGGCACCTCCCGCCGGGCGTCTGGTACTCGAGAGACGAGGTCTGGATGTACCGAGAGTTGCTGGTTCCCGTAGACAACTCACAGCATTCCGACTGGGCCGTCGATCGAGCGATCGAGTTGGCCTCCCGTACCGAGGGACATATCACCGCGAATCACGTGTATGCCGCCCGGCTGCACGACGTCCGATTCCGACAGTTGGAGACCGGCCTGCCGGCCCAGTTCCAATCGGAAGACGAGATAAAGCGGCAGCGCCGTATCCACGACAAGCTGATCGAAAAGGGCCTCCAGCTGATCTCGGACAGTTTTCTCGATCAGGTCGCACGACGCTGCGAGGAGGCCGGCGTGCCCATGACCCGGCAACTGCTGGAGGGCATCAACTATGAAGAGATCGCGCGCGAGGCGAACGCCGGGGCCGGCCAGCTTCCCAGCCTGATCGGGTTCGATCCCAACATCGCATCGAACTACGACGGCGGTGAGAAGGTCCGCGGGGACGTCCGGATAGGCGAGAACGGACGTCTGATCGCGGAGGAGGAGGAAGCCGAGGAGAAGCTGGCGGGTCGCTCGGGCCGCACGTACGACCTTCTCCTCATGGGGGCGCACGGTCTGGGCCGGCAGCACTATTCGCAACTGGGCGGCGTCGCCTCG
>JBDHFS010000016.1:0-20588 GCA_039590285.1 Gemmatimonadota bacterium | reverse complement strand
CCCGGCCTGGCTGGGCGATGCGTGGCGTGTACACTGGCCTCTGCCCGACCCGGCGGCCGCCACTGGATCCGATGACGAAATACTGGACGCCTTCAGGGGAGTAAGAGACGAGTTGAACGAGCGCCTCTCGGCCCTGTTCGGGGTCGAGACGGGCCGCAACGCAGAAGGATGATCATGACGATCGAGCTGAAGATCGAAGGCATGAGCTGCCAGCACTGTGTGGCGCGGACGGAGAAGGCGCTGTCTGCCGTACCCGGCGTCGGCCGGGTGGAGGTTCGGCTGGAGCCCGGATCGGCCACGGTCGAGGGCGACGGGCTGGACTTGGTCACTCTGATCCAGGCCGTGGAGGAAGCGGGCTACACGGCGGCGGAGGGCTAGGCGCACCGGCCCCGTATGCGTCTCACTCCCGCCCACCGCACGGACCCCGGGAACGGCCTCGTGGAATAGACCGTTCCGAAGACGACGGGAGGCTCCCGGCTCGCGGTCCCCCACCGCGGAGCCGGTTGGGAAGACCCGGTCGACGGGAGGTCCGTGTGCTTCGAGGCGAGCGAGGATTCCGATTACCCGGGATTCTGCTGATGATTACCGCCGTACTGACCGCCGGCGGGCTCCACCGCCAACTACTGGCTCAGCCGGTCACCGAGCGCTCTCCGAACATGGAGGGAACGTGGATCACCTCGCCCCGGAACCTCAACTTCCAGTTCTCGCACCGCTTCGAGATGGCCGGAGAGGATGCCGACATAGGCGACATCTTCGGTGACGGTATCCTGCTCAACTACCCCACGTTCGCCCTCACGTACGGCATCCTTCCGGGCCTCATGGCCGGGGTGCGCTACAGCAGTAAGTCACTGACCTTGGAGAGGCTCAACGAATGGCAACCCTACCTCAAGTGGTCGCCGCTGAGGCAGGGCGAGTCGTCGTGGTCGCTGGCGCTGACGGGAGCCTATAACGGAGCGGCGGAGAGCCTGGACGGAGAGATCGCGGCACAGACCGAATTGTGGCGGAGGGTGATCCTGCTCGCGGCCGCGCGAGGGTTCACGAGCACCTTTCGAACGGACAGCGCTTCGCTGACGCTGGCGGGGGGGGTCGGCTTCCGGCTGAACCGCTACATCACCCTGGCGGGTGACATCTCGGATATCGTCGCGGGACTGGAGGATACGCCGCTTGGCTGGAGCGCAGGCCTTCAGCTCGGGATCCCGTACACACCTCACACGTTCTCGCTCCTCGTCACGAACGTCACCAGCGGGACCCTTCAAGGCACGTCCACCGGAGTGAGCGGGGAGGTGTTCTGGGGTTTCGAATTCACGGTGCCGTTCAGTGGCTTCGCGCGCTGGGGCAAAATCCTGGACCCGGACGCCGACACTTCTGGGGAGGACTCCGCCCGCACCGGTCGTCGGGGAACCGGGATGGCCGGACCGGGGGTGATCGTCGGGAATGCGGGTAACCGCGCCGCCGTGGAGATCGAAATCGAGAACTTCGCGTTCGACGAGGCCGATCTCGAGATTGTGGAGGGAACCACGGTCCGGTGGGTCAACAAGGACCCGGTGCCCCACACCGCGACGGACGACGACGGTGTGTGGGGCACACCGCTCATAGGCCCCGGGGAGACGTTCGAGCTGACTTTCACGGAAGCGGGAGAGTACGCGTACCACTGCACTCCTCACCCCTACATGAAGGCGGAGATCCGGGTGGTGACGCCGTAGAGGACTGCGCCGCGGCCGGTCGGGATCGCTCAGGCACTGGGGATCGGCCCCTCTGCCTCGCCCTCCTTCCCGTACCAGCGGAAGAAAAGGATCGTGATCGCGGTCCAGAGGATCAGTCCGCCACCCACTTTCATCAGCAGGCCGGCGACCTGCTGGTCCTGCCTCACCGTCAGCGACCCGACGGGCGGGGCCAGCTCGTAGACACCGTAGAACGGTAGCTCGCCGAACGTCAGGAATGCGTACGGCATGGTGTTGAGGACGGTGCTGAGGAACAGGTAGCCCATCTTCAGCGGGTAGCGGAACCGCGGCCTGATCGGTACGGGCGCCACGACCGGCCACCAGAAGAGAGTGCCGGCCACGAGCCAGGCCATGTCGATGGCGAACGAGCCCCAGGGAGTCGGCATCAGCCTGTCCACCACCGATGGGACGTGAGTGTAGAAGAGTACCAGTTGGAAGATCGCCAGGGCCACGAGTGGGTGCGTCATAAGATGAAGAGCGCGCACGGCTCCGTCGCGTCGGGCCAACCGGGTCCACGCGGCGGTCGGGACGCCAAGCAGCAGCAGGGCCGGGGCCACGAGCGAGATGAGCAGGAACTGGACCATGTGCGCCGACGCCAGATATCCGGCCAGTGCTCCGATCGGCCAATCCAGGGCGATCCAGAGCGCCAGGACGCCCGCAAACCAGGCCACGGCGGCGCGCCGATCCCGGCCGCTGTGCGAATCGTCTTGGGCCGGGTCGGCGTTTCGGCGGAGAATCCAGTAGACACCCATCAGGCAGATCACCAGGAGCCACACGCCGGGAAACGGACGCGGCGTCCATGTCCACGCCCCCGTCTGTGCGGAGCACCACCACTGAAGCCCGCTCATGGATTCAACAGTTTCGGGAAGTCGTGAACCCAATCTGCCTGTCGCGTGCCGAACGGGTAGACGACCCTGTGGTCCGCCCCGGGCGGAAACGCGATGACCTGCGAGGCGTGTCCGACGCCGTAATCCGGACCCGACGCCGTGTCGCGTACGGCGGGCGGGAGTCCCAGGCCGAGCATGATGCTGTCCACCTCCGCTTCCGACCCGTGCAGGCCGACGAAGGCCGGGTCGAAGTTGTCGAGCCAGCTCCGGAGGCGCTCGGGTGTGTCACGCTGCGGGTCGACGGTGGCGAAGATCACTCGAATGCCGTTCTGATCTTCGGCTGAGAGGTCTCGTTTTACGGCCGCCAGGCTGGCCATGTGCACGGGGCAGATGTCGGGACAGTACGTGTAGCCGAAGAAGAGGAGTGCCAGCTTACCTTCCGTCTCGGCCTGGAAATCGTACACCCCACCACGGGTGTCCGTGAGGACAAAGGCGGGTCGAGGACCTGTATCCTCGAGCAGGATTCCCCGGTAACCGGTGCGGCGGGCTCTCGCCTCGGCCTCGGTACGCTCGGGCGCCTCGAGCCGGCAGCCTCCGATCACGACTGCGGCGCAGCCGAGCGTCGCCATCGCGGCCGGCCTCCAACGTGCCTTCATCGCCAGGCTCAAATCGCTCTCCGAGGAAACCAACGCCCGGCGCGCACGGAGGCGCGGCCCGGCCGCTGACTCCGAACGCCAGCCACGGATCATTCCAGAACCTCGACTGGCGCAGACGTCCCGGCAAGCTGTGGGCGGTGCCTGCCGGAGGTGGAAACGGAACATCCGGCGCTGGAATCGCGTTCCGAACGCTGCACACGAAAGCGAGGAGGCTTGATGTCAGATGGTACCCGCTCCCCGGCCCGGAACTTCACCTGGACCGCCCTGCGTATCATGACGGGGCTCACGTTCATCACACATGGAATGCGCTTTCTGTTCGGCATGTTCGGAGGATTCGGTCCGGATGGAGGGCCTGCGGCTCTCATGTCGCGTTACGGCGTGGCCGGCGTGCTGGAGGTCTTCGGTGGCGCCCTGTTCACGCTCGGCCTGTTCACGCGACCGGTGGCATTTCTGCTGTCCGGGCAGATGGCGGTGGCTTACTTCTGGATCCATGTGGGCGGAGGAGGGCTGTGGTGGTGGGACAATAGCGGGGACAAGGTGATCCTGTATTGCTTCATCTATCTGCTGTTCACCGCGTGGGGCGCCGGGCCGCACAGCGTGGACGCGTGGCGCGAGGCGGGGAGCGAGTAGCGCTCCGTCCGTGAGGGGCGCGGCCTCGGTGCCGCGCCTCCCTGCGCTGTCCGAGCGGGCATCATCCCCCGGTCAGATCGTCGGCCGCTTCCTCGGCTCCGTCCACGGCGGAGGCTCGCTCGCTTCGCGACCACCCCACCAGGGTCTCGCGCTCCGCGTCGGACAGGCGAGCCTCCGGATGCAACGGAAGATAGATGGGCGCCGGCATCTCGCGATCCTCCACGTGTTCGTCGATCTCCTCCAGCTTGTGGTCGAGGCGTTTCTCGCTGTAGTCCGCCCATTCCGAGAAGTTGAGCTCGTCCCTGGCCTTCCGAACGTCTCGCGCCACCAGCCACGAAGCGGGAGCGACCCGACTGTACCACGGCCACACGGTCTCGTTCGAGTGGCAGTCGTAGCAGGACCGCTCGAGCAGCGCCCGCACGTCCGGCGGCGCATCGATCTCGCCGTTGACCGGAGGGTTGGTGCGGGAAACGGGCACGAGCTGGGCGGTGATTACCACGGCCAGGACGGCGATGCCTATTCTTCGGCCTCGATTCATTCTCCCGGCTCCGTGTCGGTCGCGCTGGCCACGTTGGTCGCTTCACGAATCTGACGCTTGAGGCGGGCCAGGATGGCGCCCATGCCACGCAGCCGCAACGCCGACACCACTTCCTGCAGGCCCATTCGAGCGTAGAAGTCGGGCGGCACTTCGAGCACGCGCTCATAGGTCTCCCCCTCGAGACCTTCCCTGAGTATCCCGGCGAACCCGCGCACGGTCGGCGTCTCCGGCGGGCAATCGAAGAAGAGGTGAACCGAGCCCTCGCGGTCCACTTCGGTCGCCAGGAAGAACGGCGTCTGGCACTCGTGAACCTGCTCCAGACGCTCGGGGTTGGCCGCCAGCTCGTCCGGAAGCGGCGGGACCCTGTGTGAGTAATCGAGCAGCGCCTGAACCCTGATGTCCCGGGGCGCCGCCGCGAACTGGTCGACTATCGACTGCAGCCTGTCCGGCATGGCCATGGGGTATGAACCTCCTCGGGCCAGTTTTGGTTATCATGGGCGAGCGCCAACATCGACGCAACGAAACGAACAACACGGGAGCACGCCATGCCAGCCGGTCAGGATCCTTCGCCGAAGTTCCAGGAGTACTCCGACCCCTCGAAGCTGGTGTCCACCGACTGGGTGGCCGAACACCTGGATGATCCGGACGTCGTCCTGGTTGAATCCGACGAGGATGTCCTGCTCTACGAGACGGGCCACATTCCGGGCGCCGTCAAGGTGGACTGGCATTCGGAGCTGAACGATCCGCTGGTGCGCGACTACCTTTCGCCGGAGCGGTTCGCAGAGCTGCTCTCGCAGAAGGGTATCTCGCGCGACCACACGGTCGTGTTCTATGGCGACAACTTCAACTGGTGGGCGGCGTATGCGTTGTGGGTGTTCACGCTGTTCGGGCACCCGGACACGCGCCTGATGGACGGGGGGCGGCAGAAGTGGGTGGCCGAGGGACGGCCCCTGACCACGAACGGGCCGGGCCGGGAGCCGACGGAATACCCGGTCGTCAACCGCGACGACGGTCCGGTGCGGGCGTTCCGGGATCAGGTGTTCGCGCACTATGACAGGGGTGGACGCCTCGTGGACGTGCGCTCCCCGCAGGAATATCGAGGCGAGCTTCTTCACATGCCCGACTACCCGCAGGAGGGTGCCCTGCGCGGAGGCCACATCCCCGGCGCCGCCAGCGTCCCGTGGAAGCGCGCGGCCAATGACGACGGCTCGTTCAAGTCCGTCGCCGAGCTGCGTGCTATCTACGTGGAGGAACTGGGACTGTCATCCGAAGAGGAAGTCATCGCCTACTGCCGAATCGGTGAGCGGTCCAGCCACACCTGGTTCGTGCTGACCCACCTCCTGGGATTCCCCCGAGTGCGCAACTACGACGGTTCGTGGACGGAGTGGGGAAACCTGGTCGGCGCGCCGATCGAGAGGTAGGAATCGGGCGAACAGTAACCGCGCGGGCTCTCCGGAGTCCGCGCGGAAACTCCTGGAGCGCGGCGCCTGCTGCGCCCCCCACCCCGGCGTGCCATCACATCAAGCTCCGAAGCCGAGCGACGGACGCATCACACGGGCGGACGGCCGGTCCTCACCAGCTCCCTGTATTCGCGGCCGATACGGTACGCGACGGCCAGCCACGCCAGCACCAGCACGACGTTGAGCAGGGCGAAGAACTTGACGTTTGCGCCCAGGAAGGTGACCACAATGAACATGGTCAGCGCCGCGAGAGTGTCTCCGACACGTTTCGAGAACGAGTCCGTCACCTGCTTGGCCTTGTACTTCTGCTCCCGGGTCGTGGGCAGGAAGAGCGCTTGCTGCACCGTGTTCTGCAACGAGTAGTCGGTGGCGTTCTCCGCCGTCTTGGCCCACCGGACGTACTTGAGCACGGGAATGAGAGCGATGAACGCGTACGAGCCCAATGCGATGAGTGGCAGGATCATGACCCCGATGTGGACGCCGAGGTACTTGATGATCCTGGAAACGAGGAACAGCTGAGTCACCAGTCCCGCGATGTTCACCCAGAAGTAGAACCGGGCGTAGAACTCTCCCGTAAGCTGGCCGACATCAAGGCCACCGGCCGTACCCTCCGCTATGTTGGCTTCAGCTGCCGCCGTGACCAGGAACTTGAGCAGGTTCTCACCGTTCGTGTTGACCCAGTTGAGGAGCAGGACCAGGATCGCGATCAGCAGCAGGTATCGGGTGCCCATGACCAGCGCGAAAGCACCCTTCCCTCCCGCCTCGACCGGCGGCTCGGGGTCGGTTGGCTCCTCGGGCTCCTCTCCGCGCTCCTGGCGATCGAGCGCCTCCTTCAGGGCCTCCCGCAGGTTCTTGAATTCTCCCGTGTCGAGCCGGAACTCGCCGGTGGCCGCGGGCGCGAAGGCCGTGCTCGACTCGATCGCCACCTCACCCTCGGTCCTCAGGCGTTCCCGTCGGTCGACCCAGCTCGTCAGCAGGAGGCTCGCCGCGAGCAGCGCACCGGCGAGAAGCATGGGTAAATACAGGCCCAACGGCTGGATCATCTCGCCAACGGTCGCCGCACCCACGATCGCGCCGACCGCTCCCCCGACCTGGACGATCGGGAAGAGCCGCTCTCCTTCCTCGTTCGTGTACAGGTCGTTCGCGAAGCCCCAGAACTGGGCCAGAATCATGACGTTGAAGATCCCGATCCAGATGAAGAACGCGATAGCTATCTGCATCCCGGCCTGGCCCGCGATGAAGAACACGACGCAGCAGGCGGCGAAGAACAGAGTGACGAGGTTGATGAGCCGGCGGCGGGGAAGTCGGTCCGCCATCTTCCCGTATCCGGCGATCACCGGAATCAGGACGAAAGCCATGGCCGCTGACATGTACGCCGCGAATTCGGGGCCTCGCTCGCCCAGGATGAGGCCATCCCGTAATGGCTTCAGGATGTAGTAGGCGGTGAGCAGCAGGAAGACGTTGACGGCCAGGATGAGGACGTTGCCGCCCTCGCCGGCCCTCACTTCCGTGAACAGCCTGAGGATGCGGTCCAGAGCGCTCGGCCTGCGTCCGCCGTTCAAGTCGCGTTCCCCTTGGCCGTGGGTGGCCGGACGTATCCGTCTCACAGGAGGATAGTGCCGACGCCCCGCGCCCGGTAGTGAGGCGGCCGGTGTCGGCAGGCATTCCGAACCGTATTGAACCCCTGCGAGCCAGTCATCGTATTATGAATGGAGAGTCTCGATCGGTTGTCATTCGAGAGCCGGAGGAAGACGATGTCCAAGACTGGGAGAAGCCGGGCCCCGAGGGATCGCAAGCGACCGTACCGGTTCCCGAAGCCGCCGTGCTCCCCTTCCCCGCCCGCGCCACCGGAGCGGGTCCGCCCCCGCCCGCCGGGCTGCGACACGGGTCCGGACCTCGAGGAGCTTCGAAGGCGCCTCCGGGACTCCAGGCGAAAGGGGACCTGACCGCCGTACGGTCAGGCGCATCGGGCGGCCTCAACCGCCACCGGTGATCCGGTCCACCACGGCCTTCAGGTCCGCGGGTGTATTGATGTTCCGCCGCCATCCGGCGTAAGGGATCGCCTGGAACGTGGCGCCCTGCCCCATGAGCCGGCTCACCACATCCTCGAGCTCCAGCCCCCCCGACGCCGCCGGCCTGGTGTCCCCGAGCGCCTCGAAGAAGGCCGGGGGAAGCAGATACGCACCGCTCACCCGCCAATCCGTCTCTCCCCCCCACGGCTTCTTGAAGATCTCCACGACCCTCCGATCCGCGACGCGGACCAGCCCCATCGGCTGCCCATCCGAATCGTCAGCCGGCTCGACCAGGACTGCCCCTTCGGCGCCGGATCCCGACCACCGGACGGGGAAGTTCGACAGGGGTCGCTCGTAGTAGCAGTCGCCCATCACGGCCACGAACGGTTCGGCGACCAGGTCGGCGGCCTGACCCACGGCGTGGGCGACACCCAGCGGGTACGGTTGCACGAGGTAGTGAAGGCGAAGGTGCTCATGGCGTGTGCCGAGTCGGCCGGCCACCTCGGCACCGTCGGGTCCCGTGACGATGCACGCGTCGGTGAACGGCGGGCCCAGTCGGTCGAGCAGGTGTTCGATGATCGGGCGCCCCGCGACCGGTAGCATCGCCTTGGGTCGTCCAGCCGTCAGCGAGCTCAGACGCGTGGCCTGGCCCGCGACGGGAATTACGCACCACACGGCGTCACCTCATCGGTGGACGGGAGGACGCGACGTGAGGTCGTGCCAGTGTGCGTCAGCCCGCGCCGCCCGCCGGCGCCGCCGCCGCCGAACCGATCGCGGCCGCGAACTCGGACTTGCCCGTCAGGTCGCCGAGGCAGTCCTGGAACGCGTCCAGCATGGCGTTCGGCTGGATCCCGGTCGTCCCCAGAGTCGAGCCCCTGGCGAATCCGTTGGACGTTCCGGTGAACGCGAATTGACCCGTTTCGGCGTCGTACAGCTGCCAGCGAACTCGAATTCGGACTTCGTACACGGATGTAATGTTGAGAGCGTCGACGGTTCCGGCCAGCCGATAGCGGGTGTCCCGGTACATTCCGCCGGTAAAGTCGAGCTCCGGCCCGCTGTCCATCACCGGTAGTCCGGCCAGCTGGAGGTCCTGCACCGACAGCCAGATATCGCCCGAGCCCCTGTCGAGCAGGGATTCCTCGGCCTGCCACCGGTAGACCTGCGCGCGTTGCGTGCCGGCGGTCGCGGCGGTCTCCCCGATGTAATGGCGGTGAGGGATGTCCACGACGACCCCGAACATGTCCACATCCATGTCGAGCATGGCCTCGGGGCTGAGCTTCTGGCTCGATTGGGATGTGGCGGAAGAGCACGCCGCCAGCGAGAGTGACGCCATCGCGACGACGCCAAGGTGGCGAAGCATGTTGGCCTCCGTTGATGCGGCACGTGTCCCGGAGCGCCGGCCAGGAGCGGTCAATGCCCATTCCGGCGACCCGGCATTCCCCTCGACGCCCGGAAGATAACCCCGGATCCATCCGGAATCGACCGACCCTCGAAAGCCGCGGAAGACGTCGGCCGGCAGCTCGCCCGTTGCTCCGCGCGCCCCGTCAGTTCAGAATCCTTGCACGCTCCCCGATGAAGACCGATCAAGGAAGGTGAGTATGAAGATACCCGCGCGCCGCTGCGTGCTTCTGTTGGTGGCCGTGGCCAGCATCATCCACCCGGCCTCGCTCCGGGGACAGGAAGATGCGCCGGATGACCCGATGCCGGAGCTGTTGAATCAGCTGGGCCAGATCGAGTCGCGGATCGGTTTCCTGCAGGCGCGGTTCGACGTCGCCGTGGGCGAGGACCGTGAGTTGTTCGGCGACCAGCTCCTCCGGAGGTGGGCGGAGCACCACGACCTGCTCGGAGAGATGGCGGCGGCAACTGAGGCCATGCGCGAGGCGGGCGCGGAGCGCGTGGACGCGACCGAGAGGATGCGGTTGGCGCTGCAGCGCGAAGTAGAGTTCGTGCGCGCCTACTACGAGATCCTGCGAGAACGAGTCGCTGAGCTCCGCCGGATCAGACCGGACACGCCTCCCGAAGGACTCGCCGCGATCGAGTTCCAGCTCACCGATCTCAACCTGAGAATCGATGGCCTCATCGTGGCGGCCACGGACGACGTCGAGCGAGCGGAAGTCGTCGGACTCGATCTCGGCCCCCGGGTAGGACTCTTCGATTCGGCACTGGCCGAACGGGCCGCCCTCATCGCGGCGCGAATCGAGCTTGCGACGGACCAGCGGACGAGACTTCTCGAGCGCGCGGGAAGGGCCGGAGCGGACTCGGTGGCGATTCAGGAAGAACTGAACGCGCTGGAGGAGAAGCTGTTCGGAACGACCGCGAGCCTGCAGACGATGGTCGATCTGCTGGACCGGCGTGGCATGACGACTTCCGAATACCGGCGCCTGGTACTCGAGACCACGGGCAACCTCGGTACCAACATACTCGACCCCGAAGTCGTGGGCGGTCTGGTCGTGGACCGCTGGGCCGCTGCCGGAGAATGGATCGGGGAGCATGCGGGAACCATGCTTGTCAGGCTCCTCACCATCGTCGCCGTCCTTTTCGTATTCGGTATCCTGGCCGGACTCGGGCGGCGCGCCGCGAAACGGGTTCTCTCGTCGTCCCGCGTCGACACGTCGGAGCTGCTCAAACGCCTCCTGGTCGGCACCGCGTCCAAGCTGGTGTGGTTGATCGGCTTCCTGGTCGTACTGTCCGTCGTCGGAGTCGACATCGGTCCCGCGCTGGCCGGCCTGGGGATCGCCGGCTTCGTCATCGGCTTCGCGCTGCAGGACACGCTCTCGAACTTCGCCTCGGGTCTCATGATCATGGTCTATCGGCCGTTCGACGTCGGGGATCTGGTCAAGGCCGCCGGGGTGACCGGAACGGTGAAGGCGGTGACGCTGGTCTCGACGGTGATCACGACGCTGGACAACCAGGTGATGATCGTACCCAACAACAAGGTGTGGGGCGACGTGATCAACAACGTCACGGCGCAGGAGACGCGGCGCGTGGACCTCGTGTTCGGCATCAGTTACACGGATGACATCGAGAAGGCTCGAGCCATCATGAACGACGTCGTGCGATCGCACGACCTGGTGCTCGACGACCCGGAGCCGGTCATCCGGGTCCACTCCCTGGGCGAGTCATCCGTGGACTTCGTGTGCCGACCCTGGTGCCGCACGGATGACTACTGGGACGTCCACTGGGATGTGATCGAGACGGTGAAGAAGAGGTTCGACGCGGAGGGGGTCTCGATACCGTTCCCACAACGCGACGTGCACTTCTACAACCACGGAGAGGAAGCGGAGGCGGGAGCGGGAGCAGGGCCCGCGGCCTGATGAGAGGGACGGCGATGGAAGTAAGGGGGGCAGGCGGGTGGCGTGCGGTCGGTCCTGTCCTGAGACGGATCGGATGCGCGGCGTGCCTCCTTGCCGTTATCCCGTCAGGTCCCGCCGATGCCCGAACCGCGGCGCAGGATTCCACGTTCGACTGCCTCGTCTCGGACTCGCTGCGCACGGTCCTGGACAGGATCGGGCGCCGGGTGGGTGGTGAGATTGGAATCGCCGCGATCCACATCGAGTCGGGCGCCCGGGTGTCGGTCAACGGCGAACGGCGCTTTCCCATGGCCAGCGTCTCGAAGATCCCCATGGCCATCGAGTTTCTCCGGAGGGTGGACCTGGGTGAGGTACGCCTCGAGGACACTCTGGTACTTCCGATAACCGGCTTCCGGGCCGGACACAGTCCGCTCGCGTCGTGGTCGGGAGGGCGGCCGGTCACGGTCACGGTGGACAGCCTGTTCCGTCTCATGATCGAGGTGTCCGACAACACGGCGACGGACGTTATCCTGCGTATGGCCGGCGGGCCGACGGAAGTCACGCGCCGACTGCGCGAGCTGGGGATAGAGGACATCGACGTCGATCGATCGGAGGCTCGAACGTTCGCGGACCTGGTGGGCATATCGGATACGGTTCCGGAGTCGGAGCTCTACCGATACGCCCACTTTCGCAAGCGGGATGCCCTTCCGGCCGAGATTCGCCAGGAGGCTCGCATCCGGTACGGCGGGGATCCGCGGGACACGGCAACTCCGGAGGCCACCGCGTGGCTGCTCGTGGAACTGTGGAATGGTGCCGGTCTCTCGACCGAATCACGCGACCGGTTGCTCGAAGCCATGGCCGAAAGCCGCTCCGGACCACGCCGCCTCAAAGGTCTCCTGCCACGCGGCACGACGGTCGCGCACAAGACGGGCACCATGGCCGCGGCCGTCAACGACGTCGGGATCATCACCCTGGCGGGGAATGCGGGACACGTGGCCGCGGTGGTATACGTGAACACGCTGTACCGAACGACATGGCGGCGTGAGCGAACGATCGCGCAGGCGTCACGGGCCGTCTTCGATTACTTCAGCACTTACGCGAGTACGCACCGCGCGGACTCGACGGCAGGATCCTGCGGGCCGACGACGCCGATTCTCATGACTCCGGCAGGACGCTGAGATCCTGGCCAGCCGGGTGCGCCCGACGGAGAGCCGCCTGAGCTACACGGTCGTGATCGGTTGACTCCGGACCCGGGCCGGAGGCTCCCACACCTCGGGTACCGCGCTGTCGGGAAGACCAAACAGCACCCGACGCGCCTTCCAGATCTTCATGCGCTCCGACGTGGGCACTTTCTTCTTGCGAAGCTTGAGGTAGAACTCGACGTCGCTGAGGCTGATACTGCGCTCGTGGCCACGCCATCGGGCTTCGGGAACGCCGAGTCCCTGGCTCGCGATCTCGCTGATCTCATCGGGGTTGAGCCAGAGCTTGCGGATCAGGTGCCAGGCGTCGTCCTGGATGACCATCCCATCGCCTCCCTGCCGGGGTCAGCCGCTCCGAGCGGTGGCGGATGCAACACCTCGAATCGGCCTCGTGGCGACGAGACCACAAGATATTGTAGGCGGGACATATCCAGTGTACCAGATATGGTAGGATCGTCAAGAGGAGGACCCGTACGGGGAGTGACGTCCCGGACGCTTCAGCTCCCGAACCAGCGCTGCAGTCGCTCCGCCTCGAACCGGTGTTTCTCCTCGGCGTGCTCACGAGATTCCGCGCGAACGAACACCCGCGGTTCCGGAGTCGCGAAGAACTCGCCTTCGATGAAAGCCGCGCTGGACGTTCCCATCTCGAGGAAGCAGTAGCCCCGGCCGTCGAACGGGGGCGGCGACGGGGCTCCGGTCACCGCCGCCGCGATCGCCGCGGCCACCCGCCGGCCCTCGAGCTCCGCCATCACCCCGGCTTTGGGAAGTGCGAGACCGTTCGCCAGCCCGATCTTCGTCACGTCGCCGATCGCGTACACTCCCTCGAAGTCCGTGCCCAGGCTCGCCGGATCGACGTGGACCCAGCCGCCCGGTCCCGACAGCTCACTCCCGGCGATGACGGAAGGCGGCCGGTGAGGCGGAACGCCGACGAGTAGATCGAACCCCAGGTCGCCATCCTCGAACAGGACACGGCCAGCCTCCACACGCTGAACCGTCCGGCTCGTGTGGTACCGGATCCCGCGCGCCGTAAGCTGATCCGCCAGCCACGCAGAGCCTTCGGGTCCCGCGTTTGGGAGCAGAATGGGCTTGAGCGTGCTTACCACGATCCCTGACCGCTCACGCAATCCGCGCTGACGCAGGTAGTCGTCGAGGAGCATGGCGCACTCGAAGGGAGCCGGCGGACATGCGTACGGTACGCCCGTGATCACGATGGCGATCTCGCCACCGTCGAAACCGTCGAGCGCGGCCCGCATCCCGGGGACTCCCGCCGGGGACCACACGTCGTGTCCGTGCTCGGCCAGGCCGGGCACCAGATCCGGCCGTGGCTCGGCTCCGAGGGCCACCACCAGGTAGGCTCCATCAATGGGCCCGCCGTCGGTCTCCACTCTCCGGCTCGACGGGTCCAACGAGAGGATCTCGCGTTGCAGGAAACGGATCCCCCGCCCTTCGAGGATGGCCCGATCTCGGCTCCCCTCGGCCATGCTTCCGAGACCGACCAGCTCCCATAGCTTGCGAAGGCCCATCATGAAGCTCGGCGAGCGGTCGATCACTACGATCTCGTGCTCGACGCCGAGGCGGTCGCGCAGTTCGTCGGCCGCGGTCAGACCACCGAAGCCACCTCCGAGGATCACGGTTCGAGACACGTCGGCTTTCCTCTCTTGTGTGGTGTCTGGACGTTCCGCTGAAACCAGGGATAGTCGAGGACCGGGGAAAACTCCAGCCCCGAGGCGCACCCGGGGGCAGAGTGTTATGATCCGCCGCTCGAAAGGCAGCGCGAGTGCGCGGCTCCCCGTTCAACCCGTTGAGAGGGCCATATCGATGCGCCGAATATCCTTGTGGATGATGCTATTGAGCGCTTGCTCCCCGCAGCCGGAGCAGGAACAGCCGGAGGCTGGCGGAGATCCCGAGCCGGAGGCTCCCGCGGTGACGGCACAGCGGGCTGCCGCGCCGGTGACGGACCCACGTGACGTCGACTTCGCCGCATCGCTCGAAGTCGATCTCGACGCTATGAGCCTCCAGGCGAGCGGACTGTACGTCCAGGTGCTTCGCGAGGGTGAGGGACCTCCGGCCGCCCCGGGTGACAGCATGGGCGTGGCCTACACGGTATGGCTGCCCGACGGAAGCAAGCTGGACGCCAGCGCCGATCATTCGCCCCCGGTTCCACTCCCCATGGTTCTGGGACGCACCCGGCTGATCGACGGGTGGACCGAGGGCGTAACGGGCATGCGCCAGGGCGAGAAGCGTCGGCTGGTGGTCCCCTACGATCTCGGATACGGGGCACAGGGCAGACCTCCCCAGGTGCCAACGTACAGCGCGCTCGTCTTCGAGGTGGAGCTGGCTTCGCACGTCCCGGCTGGCGGCGACTGAAGCGCCGGACACGACTTCTCATGGACGACGGCACTGGCGCCGAGGGGGTCCGGACGGAATCGGGTGGACGGCGTATCTCAAGTTCCCTGAAGGAATTGCGTGGCGACGCCGCGGATGTGTGGAAGCGGCCGAACGACCGCCTCGCGATCCAGGTGCTGCTGGCGTCGCTGGTCCTGATCATCGTGTACAGCCTGTGGGGACGGCCAGGCTTTTTCGGGCGGGAGTGGCTTCCTCACGTTGCCGCGCGCATCGGGTGGAGCGCCGAGCACGACTTCTACACCATGGCGCCGTATCTGTACTGGGCTGTCACCAGCGTGGTGATCCGGATCGTCCTCCCTCTGGCCATCATCTTGCTGTGGCTGCGGAGGAGGCCGTCGGAGTTCGGCTACCGCCTGCGAGGAGTGACCTCACACTCCGCATTGTACCTGGTCATGTTCCTCGTCATGATCCCGATCGTGGTCGCGGCCAGCTTCACGCCCGCGTTCCAGGCCAAGTACCCGCTGTATCACGACGCGATACTCGGCTGGGACCACTTCGCGATCTACCAGGTGGCCTACGGGATACAGTTCCTGGGCGTGGAGGCCTTCTTCCGGGGGTTCATGACGTTCGGACTGTATCCGCGCTTCGGCTACCTGAGCCTGTTCATCATGGTGATCCCGTACAGCATGGTCCACTTCGGGAAGCCTCCGGTCGAAGTGTTCATGGCCATCCCGGCGGGACTGATTCTGGGCTATCTGGCTCTGAAGAGCCGCACCTGGCTTTTCGGGGCCCTGCTTCACTGGAGCGTGGCCATCACGATGGACTCGCTGGCCATTCTCCACGCGGGAGGCTTCAGATCCGGAGGACTGTAAGGAAGAGGGTGGCTCCGGATCGGTTCCAAAGGTCGCACGACAGCCGAACGGGCCGCCTCGTCAGACGAGACGGCCCGTTCGGCTGATTCCAGCTATTCGAGAATCAGGAAACGACGCGAACGTTCTCCGCGGCGGGGCCCTTCTGGCCCTGAACCATGTCGAACTCGACGATGTCTCCCTCATTCAGCGTCTTGAATCCGTCGGCCTGAATGGCGGAGTGGTGCACGAAGCAATCCTTGCCGCCGTCCTCGAGAGTGATGAAGCCGAAGCCCTTGTCGGCGCTGAACCACTTCACGGTCCCTCTGGTACTCATTCGTCCTGCTCCTGGTGTTAGTGCCAACGTCGGAGTCCGGACGATCCGTGCCTGCCGACAGATGACGCTCACGCGGCGTTCTCCCCCCGCGCAGGGGTCCGTGGCGTAGGCCACGAAAAAGGGGGCAACCCGTTCGAACAGGTCCCCCCCAAGAAAAACCAATGTTCTACTAAATCCGGGCGCACGACAGTTCTCTGTGCGCACATAATGATCGCAGGAAAGGGCCACCAAGTCAATGGGCTGGCGTGGATCCGCCGGCCGGACCCGCTCCGAACGGCGCCTCCGGCCGTACCGCTGCGCGGTGGTCCCCTGTAACGGTAAGTTATCGGGGGATGAAGCCTCTCATGACGTTTGCGCTGCTCGGACTGATCCTGGTTCTGTGCTACCTGGGCCTCGCCTATGCCATGCAGAGGTCCGTCATGTACCCCCGCCCTGTAGCTCCGGGCGTCTCCCCCGCGGAAGGCCGCGATGACATCGACGTCGCGTGGATCGGTCCCGACGGGGGGGTCGAAGCGTGGTACCTGCCTCCGCCTGGAGATCGCTCCGTGCCCGCTCCGGTCCTGATCTTCACGCACGGAAATGGAGAGCTGATCGACTACTGGCTGGACGGTTTCGACGTCCCGCGATCGTGGGGACTGGGGATCCTGCTGGTCGAGTATCCGGGCTACGGCCGCTCGGGGGGGAGCCCGTCGGAATCATCGATCGCCGTCGCCATGAGGTCGGCCTACGACTACCTCGCCTCACGCCCCGATGTCGATTCCGCCCGAATCATCGGATACGGACGTTCGCTTGGAGCAGGAGCTGCCTGTGCCCTGACGGCAGACCGGGACGTAGCAGCCCTGATCCTGGAATCGGCGTTTACGAGCGTGCGCGACCTCGCCCGCCGGCACGGTCTGTTCGGCCCGCTCGTGCGCGATCCGTTCGAGAATCTCGCGGCCGTGAGAGAGTTCGACGGACCCGTTCTGGTGATTCACGGACAGCGAGACCGCATGATCCCCCCGTCGCACGGCCGGGAGCTCGCGGCGGCAGCGCCCGGCTCAGAGCTCGTCCTGCTCGACTGCGACCACAACGACTGCCCGCGGCCGTGGCCATTCATGCGCGAGTTCCTGGCTCGCAACGGGTTGCTGGGCGATGGAGCGGAGTCGCCTCGCTGACCTGAGATGGGGCATGGCCAGCAGGAAGAGAGCTCGCACGGTTTCGCCCGCCACGACCACGACGGCCCACACCAGCAGCACCCACGGAATCATGGTCACTCCTATCCCGGGCTGCGGGCCTGCCGCGACCGGGCGTCGGGGTCCGTTGGCATGCTTCTGGCCCTCTTGCGGCATGCTCGTCAGAGAATGCCCGAAGTACGAGGAGGCCGGAAATGAGGTACCGGGTGCATCCCGTAGCGATGCTTCTTGCCCTGACAGTAAGCCTGGCTTGCAGCGACGACGGCCCCGCCGGGCCTGGTCCTGCGGGCCTTCCGGGCCTTCCTGGGGGCGAGGTGGCCACTTTCGAGACGCAGATGAACGCGCATCGTGCGTCGGTCGGATGCGACGGCCTGGCGTGGCATTCCGCAACCGCCGATGTGGCACACGCCCACAGTCAGGACATGCAGGATCGGGGATTCTTTTCACACACCAACCCGGACGGCGAGAGCCCCTGGGACCGGCTCGAGAAGGGCGGTGTGACCTGGAGCGGTCCCGCCGGTGAGAACATCGCGCAGACGTCCGACGGAGCCGAAGCGGTTCTTCAGATGTGGCTCAACAGCCCCGGACACAGGGCCAACATCGAAAACTGTGACTTCTCACATCACGGGGTGGGGCTCGCGGGCTCGTACTGGACGCACGTCTTCATCACGAACCCGGACTGAGGCTCCGCGGGGAGCCCGGTGCGGCCAGCCCGCACCGGGATTCTGCCGCGCGAGAAGCCTAGTCGCCTCCGGCGTTCTTCAGCTCCACCAGTATCCCCTCCATGGCCTCGTCCCCGACGTTCTTGGGAACGTGCTTGCCGGCCGGGGTCCAGATGGCGCCGCTCTCCTCCACGATGACTTCCTCGGTCGAACCGTCGGGAAAGGTCATCTTCACCTTGTTGGCCGTCAGAGCCACGAACACCGCCACGGGATGCTCGTGCATGACCGATTCTTCGTCGGCTCCGTAGGTGATCCGGAGCACCCGGACATCGTCGTTCTCGAACACGACCTGGTAATGGTCGGGATCGACCGTCGCGGGATCCTGCGCCAATGCGGGAGCCGCGCTCAAAAGGAGCACGGCGGTGCAGATGAGTGCCACCCGGCTCATTCGGTTCCTCCTGGCGTGGAATGGTGGGACAGTGCCTCCGTTACCACGCAAGCTTAGTCAAACCGACCGGGGATGGGCAGTCCGCTCGGACCTCCGCGATCCGAGGCCTCGATCGGTGACTTGTAGCGTCAGTCACCCTCCGGCTTGTTCGCCGTCATCATGACCGCCTTCACGCCATAGGCCTCGGCCGAATTCTGCGTCGACTGCTGGCGAAACCGGAAGTGGGGGACCACAGCCGACTTGACCCGCTTGAACCCCGACTCTTCAAGTAGACCGAACATCTCTCCTTCCAGGAGAGCTCCCCCGATTCAGCTGGCCCACAGCTTGGGGTCGTTGACGATCTGTTGAGAGAGTTCCTTGCCGCTCACGATATCGGTGATCGAGATCCGGCCGCCCGGCCTCAGGACCCGGAACATCTCCTCCACGACACGGCGCTTCCGGAAGGACAGGTTGATCACTCCGTTGGAGATCACGACGTCGACCGATTCATCCGGGAGGGGGATGTCCTCCATACGGCCCTCGTGGCACTGCATGGTCGTACCGGTGGCGGCAGCGTGAGCCTGGGCCTTGAGGCACATGGAGGGATTGAGATCCACTCCGATGACCTTCCCCTCGGCGCCCACGGCCCACGAGGCGATGATCCCGTCCAGCCCGGCACCACTGCCGAGATCCAGCACCGTCTCGCCCGGTTGCAGATCGGCCCGTTCGTGAGGGTTCCCTACCCCGGCGAATGAGCTGACGGCCCCCTCCGGAGCCCGGTCGAGCCATTCCGAGTCGTACGCGAAGAGCTCCGCAGCCAGCCGGCCGTGGTAGAAGTGAAACTCGGCGGAAGGATCCTCCGCCACCTCTTCGTACATCCGGATGATCTCGTCCTTGAGCACGGACTCCAGTGAGGCCTGTGCGTCGGCGGCGTTCGTCATGTGCTGGCTCCATCGCGAGCTGTGGGTCCCGGCCGAATCGAATCAGCCGGTTCCGCTGGTCTCTTTTTTCCCAGAGTCGCTATATGGGATATGCGACGGAAGGGTCGGTCACGGGACACGGACACGCAGCCGGGCGGGCGACCTCACCCCGCGGGTATCGAGACGCCGGGTCGCACTTCGGAGGTCAGACCGACCCTGCGCATCGTCGGGCGTCAGCGCACCTGTACGTGAACGGTGTTCCCCTGCACGTAGGCGAGGGACGAGACGGGGCTGATCTTCCGGCCACCCACGTCGATGGTGCCGAAGCTGCCATCCTCCTTACGCTGAAACACGTACCGGATGACGCCTTCGTTCACATCCGCGGCCGAGACATCTTCGAACAGCATCTCATCGGTGCTCAGTACCAGCCAGTGCGCCATGGTATCCTGCTCCTTGAGCGGGAGTGAATCAGATCGGTCGCCAGTTCAGATACGGTCGCCCGTGCGCCGCGGCCCCGGGAGCGGGCCGTCAGAGCAGCTTCAGAAACTCCGCGAGCCACGCCGGATGAGCGGGCCACGCGGGCCCCGTGACCAGGTTCCCGTCCACGTGTGCCTCGGGCCAGTCCTTCGGGACGTATGTACCGCCGGCTGCCTTCACTTCGGGCCCGCACGCCGGGTACGCCGAGCACTCCCTGCCCTCCAGCACGCCGGCCGCCGCCAGCAGCTGCGCTCCGTGACAGATCGCCGCCACCGGCCTGCCGCTCGACATGAACTGGCGAACGATTTCGAGCACTTCCTCGTTGAGCCGGAGATACTCGGGCGCTCGACCGCCGGGAACGACCAGCGCTTCGTACGAAGCGGCTTCGACATCGGCGAACGTCGCGTTGAGGACGAAATTGTGTCCCGGTTTCTCGGTGTACGTCTGATCACCCTCGAAGTCGTGCACGGCCGTCTTCACCGACTCCCCCGCCTTCTTGTCCGGGCATACCGCGTGGACGGTATGACCGACCATCTGGAGCGCCTGGAAGGGTACCATCACTTCGTAGTCCTCCACGAAGTCACCGACCAGCATGAGGATCATTCTGCCCATGACGGCTACATCCTTTGTGAGGCGTCGACCTGACCGTGGCGCTGTGCCACCGCAAGATCAGCGCGACTGCGAGTTTGGCTCAGCCGGCCGCCTCCAGCTCGGCGAGCCTGGTCCGGGCCTCCCGCGCGGGTATGTACTCCGGGTCGGCGTCCTTCCAGATCGCGAGCGCTGCCTGGAGCTGCTCGATCGCGGCGTCGGTGCGGCCCATCTCCGCGTAAACAACAGCGAGCAGGGAACGTGCCTTCGGCAAGGCCGGGACCACTCGAAGGACCTCCGTCAGAGTGGCTTCTGCCACCGCCGCATCGCCGAGCGCGAGCTGGCAGCGGGCGATCCACACACGCACGTCCCGGTTGTTCGGGTTGGACTCGACGACTTCGCGGTAAGCGGTCATCGCTTTCTGGCAGTCGCCTTCCATCTCGGCTACCCGACCCGACCCCAGATGCACTATGAAGCG
>JBDHFS010000015.1:0-20775 GCA_039590285.1 Gemmatimonadota bacterium | reverse complement strand
TTCGCGAAGTGTATCCGGGTCTCGAGCCCGGGCGGAGTATCCTCCAGACGACGCTCCAGAACGCCAACCCCGTCATCCACCCGGTCGTGACGCTGCTCAACGCGGCTCTGCTCGAGCGCACGGGTGGCGACTTCCTGTTCTACGAGGAGGGCGTCACGCCGGGGGTGGGCCGGCTGATCGAGGCCGTGGACTGTGAGCGTATCGCGATCGGAGAGGCGCTCGGGATCGAAGTCGTACCCGATCCGGAACTCAGCCTCAGGCAGGGCTACATGATCGATACCTCCTACGAGGACGGCTATCGGACGGCGCCGGGGTTTCTGGGGATCAAGGCGCAGTCCAGCCTCGATCATCGGTATCTCAACGAGGATGTGGGCTACGGGCTGGTGTTTCTCGCCTCCCTCGGGCGGCAACTCGACGTCGCGACCCCGATCATGGAGTCGGTGATCGCCCTCACGTCGCGCCTGATGAAGCGAGACTACGGGGCGGAGGCGCCCCGGACACCGGCCACGCTCGGGATCGCGGATCTGGACGCGGCGGCGCTGCAGCGACTCGTCTCCTGACCCGGGGGCGGGACTCAGGCTGGCCGAAGAACCTCCCGAGGACGGTTCACGAGTAGGTGTTGTCCGCGCGCAACAGATGCGCGGTCTCTTCTGGTGGCCTATCTTCTTCGGGCGCATCCACGCGCCGGTCGGACCCCCCTCCGACCACTCCGGCTCACACGAAGCAACGGCACCCCCCCGCCGGATGCTGGCGTCACCTCGGAGGTGGTTCGTGAACGACTTTCTGAAGGCTTTCCTCATCGCGGTCATCGCGATGTGCGCGCTCGTCCTCTCTTCCTGCGATGGTCAGGCGCCCTCGGATCTGGTTCTCGATCCGGTCGTCGATCTGGCCGCCGTGGAGGCCCAGTTCGATGCCCAGGCGCCAGCTCACCTGGTTACGGGAAAGGGAACCGTCTGGCACCCGACCCGGAACCAGTGGATGGAGATCGAGTTCAACGTCCAGCAGCTGGCCGATGGAAGCGTCAACGGCAAGTATCACTATCTGTACCACAGCCGCAGGCCGCGCGGTCGGGTCATGGTGCGGGCAGTGTGCGTGAGAGTAGACGGTAACAGCGCGTGGATCGGTGGGCAGGCGATCCAGGCCGTCAGCCCAAACACGATCGGGAAGTGGTTCGGGCTCCGCATGGTGGACAACGGGGAGGGGGCGAACGATCCGCCGGACCAGATGAGCACCTCGCTGTGGTTCGGGGTCAACGAATCCATGGCCTGGGACATTTGCTCGGATCCGCCACCGGAATACCCCCTGCAGGAGATCACCAAAGGGAATATCCAGGTCAGGTAGCGCGGTAGCGATCGGCCGGCACATTCGAGGAATCACGAGGGGCTCCTGGTCGCCGACCGGGAGCACTTCCTTGCCTTCGAACGCCCCGGGCACCCTGAAACCGAGCTGTAGCCCTCCCTCGAAACGGACACATGATCTCCGGGAAGATCCTTCCCCGAAGTGAACACGGCCCAAACGCAGACCGTCACCGCTCCACCCCCTTCTCCTTGCTGCCCACCGGCATGCTGACGATCTTCGGCGCATGACTGAGGCCGATCGTTCCCCACATCCGATCCAACGCTTCTTCGCGGAATTGAAGCGCCGCCACGTGTTCCGCGTGATGGCCGTGTACGGCGTGGTCGGTTTCGTCGTGCTTCAGATCATGGAGCTCGTGGTCCCCGCGTTGTTGCTTCCCGAGTGGACGTATCGATTCGTCGGGGTGCTCCTGTTGGTCGGCTTTCCGGTAGCGCTGGTCCTCGCCTGGGCTTTCGAAATGACGCCGGATGGCGTGCAGCGGACGCGCAGGGCGGATCCCGGCGAGATCACACAGATCGTGGCGGCGCCCGCGGCCAAGCGGTGGCCCGTCGGTCTTGCGGCGGCGGGCGGCACGGCGCTCCTGCTGATCGGCGCGTGGTTCGTCCTGGGCCGCCCGGGCCCGGGTGGCGAGGTTGGCGACAGCGAAGCCATTGGGACAGCCGGCCCGACCCCGGCCGAGGCCTCGATCGCCGTCCTCCCGTTCTCGAACCTGGCTGCCGACCAGGAGACACAACCGTTCGTGGACGGAATCCACGACGACCTCCTGACGCAGCTTTCGAAGATCGGTGCTCTGACCGTGATCTCGCGCACCTCGGTGCTCGAGTACCGGAACACGACGAAGAACGTGAGGGACATCGCCGCCGAGCTTGGCGTCGCGACGGTGCTCGAAGGAGGCGTGCAGCGGGCGGGAGATCGGTACCGCATCAACGTGCAGCTGATCGACGCGGATACGGACGCCCACCTGTGGGCCGAGCAGTACAGCGGCGAGCTGACGGTGGCCAACATTTTCGAGGTGCAGACGCGGATCGCGATGTCGATCGCTGGCGCGCTCGAATCGACCCTTACGTCTGGCGAGCGCGAGAACCTGGAGCGCCTGCCCACCGAGGATCTGGAGGCGTACGAGGCCTATCAGCGGGCCCGCGAACTTGCCTGGAGCGGCGTGGAATCGGAGATGCGAACCGGCGACCGGCTGACCTCGCATGCGATCGAGCGAGATTCGTCGTTCGCCGAGGCCTACGCGCTGAAGGCCGTGTTTGCTTCGTTGCTGTACTGGTTCCACTACGACCGTTCGGACTCCATCGCGGCCGCGGCACGAGACCTGTCGGCACGCGCTCTCGAGCTGGCCCCGGGCCTGCCCGAAGGCCACTGGGCGCGGGGACACTACTACTACCGCATCCGCCTCGACTACGATCGGTCGCTCGAAGAAGTGGAGCTGGCTCTCCGGGGCCGGCCCGGAGAGGCGGACTACGAGGCGCTCGCGGGTGACAACCTGCGGCGAAAGGGTGACATGCGGGGGGCCCTCGAGAGGTATCTGCGGACGGTCGAGCTGGCCCCACGGACGGCGGACGCCGCACAGACTGTCGCGCAGACCTACGGCCTGCTCCATGAGTATGACGCTGCCGAGAGGTGGTATCTGCGCTCGAACACGCTGCGGCCGGACATTGCTGACGTGTACAACGGCCTGGCCCGGGTCCGGATCCAAGCCGCGGGCGACACCGCGGGCGCCAGAAGATGGCTCGCCGAGGCCGTAGAGCTGGGTGTGTACTACCACGATGACCAGCTGAATCTCGTCGGGTTGGAAATGATCGCGAGGAATCCGGAAGCTTCCGTCCGGGCGGCGGAGTCCTGGCCAGGGGGAGTATACAGCAATCAGTTCCAGTACTGGCCGACGGCCCTGGCGGTGGGGCTGGCACTTCAGCTCGGCGCCGACACGGTGGAAGCTCGAGCCGCCTTCGATTCGGCGCGCGCTATCCTCGAGCCTCTCGTGGCTGTCGACCCGACGGAGCCAAGGTACCGGAGCGCTCTTGGGTTAGCCCTCGCCGGCCTCGGCCGCGGGGAGGACGCGGTCCGTGAGGCCGAGGAGGGCGTCCGGCTGATGCCTCCGGAGCGCGAAGCGTGGCGGGGAATGTGGCGCGTGCACGACTTGGCCCACGCCTATGCCATGACGGGCAGGACCGAGGAGGCGATCGACCGGCTCGAGTTCCTGCTTTCGGTTCCGAGCGACGTGTCGGTCTGGTTGCTCCGCTTCGACCCGGCCTGGGACCCACTGCGGGGGCATCCGCGGTTCGAGGCTCTCGTGGCAGCAGAATAGGGCGTCATGGCGGCATTTTCGCGTGAACCCTATCTTCTTCGCGGGATGGGACCTGCACTCACGCACTCACGATCTCGATGAGGAAGACCACGCACAAGAACACGCTGTGGAAGGTGCTCGGCCTGTATGCGGCCGGTTCCTGGGTCGTCCTTCAGGTCGTGGACGTCCTGGCGCAGAACGCCGGGCTTCCGTCCTGGGTGTTCACACTCGCCCTGATCCTCTTGATCATCGGCCTTCCGATCGTGGGCGCCACGGCGTACATGCATGGACTCGGTGGTCGGGCCGAATCCGAGCCCTCCGGGTCCGGGATGCGAGGCACTCCCAGCGCTCCCCGCCAGATCTTCACGTGGCGAAACGCGATCGGTGGCGGAGTGGCGGCCCTCGCCCTGTGGGGCCTTCTCGTCACCGGCTGGCTGTTCTTCGGACCGGGCGTGAGCCGTAGCGAGGAAGGAGCCTCACAGGGCGGCATCGACGTGGCCGCGCCCCAGGCATCGTCACCCGACATACGCTCGGTGGCCGTTCTCCCGTTCGCCACGCGTAGCGCGGACGAGGCGGACCAGTACTTCTCCGAGGGGATGCACGACGACGTGCTGACCCAGCTCTCCAAGATCGACTCGCTGACCGTGATCTCGCGCACGTCCGTGATGCAGTACGCGGGCACCACGAAGCCGATCCCCGAGATCGCCTCCGAGCTCGGCGTGGCCACGGTTTTGGAAGGCGGCATCCAGCGTGCCGGGGACCGGGTGCGCGTCAACGTGCAGCTCATCGAGGCGGCGACGGACAAACATCTGTGGGCCGAGACGTACGACGAGGAGATGACGGCGGCCAACGTGTTCGCGATCCAGAGCGATCTCGCCAAGAAGATCGCCGGCGCCCTCAGAGCGACCCTCAGCCCCGAGACGGAAGCGCGGATCGACGCGAGGCCCACGGAGAGCCTTGAGGCGTACGACCTGTACGCACGCGGGCAGTACGTGTACTGGGGGGTTCGCGGCAACACCCAGGAAGGGATGGAGGAGGCCGGAGAGCTGTACGAGGCGGCGATCCGGGCCGACTCGGGCTATGCGGCGGCGTGGGCCGGACTGGCGGATGTATACCACAATCTGGGTGTACAGGCCGCCTACCCTGCCGAAGAGATGACGGCGAAGGCCTGGGAAGCCGTCGAGCGGGCGCTAGCGCTGGACCCGAGCCTGGCGGAGGCTCATTCGAGGCGCGGTCTTCTGTTGTGGTTCGACGAGGGACTGCCCGAAGAATCGGAGCAGGCACTCCTCAGGGCGCTGGAGCTGAATCCGGGCCTGGCCGTAACACATATCCGGTACGGGGGCCTGCTGAGTAGTCTGGAGCGCTACGAAGAGGCCGTACAAGAGCGGCGCCGGGCCGTGGAGCTGGATCCGATGGTCGTGCGATGGCGCGTGAGTCTCGCCGATGCGCTGTTCTACGCGGGCAACTATGAGGCATCGAAGGAAGAGGCGCTGCGCGTGATCGAAATGGAGCCGGATGCCGTGGGCGCTCACGAAGCCGCGGGTTACGCGTACTCCATGCTTGGCCAGCATCCGGAGGCCATCGCCGCGTTCGAAAAGGCACGGGAGTTGGAATCGTCGGATCCGAACGCGGTTGCCTCGCTGGCCTGGGCCTGGGCCAAGGCGGGCGGACGAGACTCGGCGCTGGCCGTGCTGCGGGAGGTGCCGGAGGAAGGCGCGATGCTGAAGGAGATCGCCATCGTGTACGCGGAGCTCGGCGACCTGGACACGGCCTTCGCGTACGTGGACCGCCTGGTCGACGAAGCGCCCAATGTCATGATCCAGTTCCGCAGTGACCCCACGGCCGATCCCCTCAAGGCCGACCCGCGCTACCAACAGGCGTTGGACAGGGTCGCGGCACAGTAGCGCTCAGGCAGGTCTCCAGTTCCGGTGCGCTATGTGGGCCGGCACGGCGCTTCGCTCGACTCGATGTCTCCCGGGCGCTCCACCAACCGCCAGGTCGTTCATCGCGCCCCGGGCCTCGAGCCCCGAAGTGGGGAAGTGGGAATGAAGGCAACGGGTGCGGCTACACCCCCCGTTGCTCCCCTGCCATCACGCTTGCGAATGGCCCGGGACTTGCCCGAATCAGCCCGTCAGATGCTGGAAACCGGGGTCAGAACCGGCCCTGGAACACGAGATTCGTGCCGGCAGGGCAGTCCAAAGCGGCTTTCAGGGCGGTCTTACCAACGTCTTGCCCCGATCTCACGCTTCGGACTAGTCTTAGCCGACGGCTTGCATTCTAACGCGATAGCCGGGAGAAAAGCGTGCGCTCGATCGGTCACGGGACACCGCGCACCCTCGCTTGCGTCCTGAGCTTCCTGCTCGGACCCGTACTCCTCCTTCCCTCCGCGCCCGGACTTCACGCACAGGAGACGGACGCCGCCCTCGCCTTCACGCCGGGGCGAGTGCTGACCCTGGTGAAGGGCGATCGACCGGCCGAAGTTCAGGAGCCATATCGTGCTGTGGTAGTGGAAGATGGACGTCTTTTCCTCACTGATTCTCGCAAGGGTGACGTGCTGTGGTTCGACGAGAACCTGGTGTGGAAGGGCAACCTTGCGGCGCAGCACCCGGGGCGAGATCTCGGGCGCCCGGTGCGGACGGTGGCGGACTCGCGTGGTCGCATCTACGTGGCCGACGCCGAGAACCGGCGCATCGACTGGTTCGAGGACGGCCAGTTCGGCGGCTCGTGGGGCGGGCGCGGCGACGATCCGGGCAAGTTCGACTCACTGGATGACATCGCCGTCGACGTGGACGACATGGTGTGGGCGGCCGACGGCGGCCGGGGCGTCATCAACGTGTTCACACCCGACGGCCTGCTCGAGCGGGTGATCCCGGGCTTCACGGGCGCCGGCTTCGCGAAGCCCGCCCTCCTGGCCGTGGATCCAGCCCGGGGCGTCTACGTGTACGATGCGGATCGGAAGACGGTGTTCGCGGGCGACATGGACGGAAACCACCGCTGGACCTTCGATCTGAACCAGCGCATGGGCGGCAAGGAGCTGTTCGACCTCGAAGTCGATCCGGCCGGGGCCCTGTTCCTGGTCCTGGCGGACAAGTCCCGGGTTGCCATCCTCGAGCCGACAGGGGAGCTGAGGGGAGAGATCTTCGGGTCCGCCGGACGTCCGGCGAAGTATGAGAAGCTCACCGGCCTGTCGATCTCCGGATCCCGCGGCGTCATGACCGTGGTGGACCAGAAGGACCTTCTCGTGCAGGAGATACGCCTCGACTGGGCCGACGAATCGGCCTTCCTCGAGCCGGTGCCTCGCAGTCACGAATCCGTGGTGGTCGACACACTTTCGGGCCGCGTCGTCGCCGTGGCTCCCGGAGCGGCCGGCAGCGACGAGGGCGAGCGGTGGCTCGTCCGGGAGGGCACCAGCCTCGTGGTCCTCGATCCGTCAGGCCAGCGGGCTGGCCAGGTGTTGCTGCCCGGCGAGCTGCCCAAGCGGCTCGTCACGACGGGCACAGGAGAGGGCTTCGTGCTGGTCGGCGAGGACCGCCGCATGCGGATCCTGTCCAGGGAAGGCGAGGTCGTGAGCTCCCTTCCGCAGGCGACGGCCGGCGGAGAGCTGAAGCGTCCGGACGCCCTCGCGTGGCGCGCGGGAGACGGGGCGATCGCAGTGTACGATAGGGACGACGACGAGATCCAGATCCTCTCATCCGAAGGGGTCTTCCTGCAGCGCGTGGGCCGGAAGGGCACGGGCGTGGGCGAGATCTCCAGAGCCGTCAGCATGTCCTTCAGTGACGTGGGACACCTGTTGGTGGTGGATCTCGAGGGATCGCGCGTCCAGGAGTTCGACGAGCACGGGATCTACGTCGCCGGCTCCGGCCCCGTCACGATCAACCGCGATGCGGGCAACATTGCCCTCGCCGTCGGAGCGGACACGTGGGGACGGACGTTCCTGCTGGACGAGGCCACCGGCACGGCAGCGCAGATCGGGCCCGATGGTGTGGAGTGCCAGGTCGGCGCCCCGTGGCTCATGAGCCCCGTGACCGGATTCGCCATCACACCGGCCGGCGACATGCTCGTGGGTGGGGGCAGGGAGACCACGTTCCGGACGGTACGCTTCCGCTGCCTCGGTCCGCCGCCGACCCCCAGGGGGCTCAGCCTCACGCTCGACACCGGACCGGAGGGCGGGGCGCTCCTGGCGTGGGTCCCCAACACCCCCGGCGCCCGGTCGTTCGAGGTATTCCGGCGCGAGGTAGGAGGAGAGGCCGAGCGGGTGAGCGCGGCGGAGGGGTCCTCTGTCGTCATCCCGCGGCAGGCCTGGGGTTCGCAGGTCGGCGAGCTGTTCGTACGCGGCGTCAGCGAGGACGGAGTCGCCGGACCCTATTCGTCCTCCGTCACCGATCGCCTGACCCCCGCCCTGCGCGGGCTCGCGGCAGGCGACGACGTCCCCACGGCCGAATCCCTCCTCCGGGAGGAGCTGGCCATCGCTCAGGACGAGGGCCGGGGGGACGTGGTGTCTCTGCGGGCCGTCTTCCTTCAGTCGATCATCGCGCAGGGGGAGTACGACCGGGCGCGTTCGGAGCTCGAGGCGTTCGAGGCCACACTCGACCCGGAGCAGGCGAGCCGGATGCGCCTCGACATCGCTCGGGCAGCGGTGTCCGGAGCCATCCGGGCGGGCGCCGGCGAGACGGCCGTCAACTGGCTCCGTCCGATCGGCGACATGGCGCCCGAAACGATGAGCCCGGTCGAGCGGCTCGCTCTCGACCTGGATGAGGCGGGCGACACCGAGCTCGCGGCCGAGATGCTGGTCCGGCATGGCTACGAGGCCAACCTGGACGGGGCCGAGCTCACCCTCGCTCTGGCCGCGGTGCAGGTGGCGAAGGACCGGCCCGAGCAGGCGATGCGCACCCTGATCGACGCTTCGCGCGACGCCAACGGGCCGGGGCTCCGGCGACAGCTCGATCGCGGGATCTTCCAGCTTGCGTCAGACGTCGCGGACGGTTTGCTCGACGGCTCGATCGTCGGACGTCCGGACCTCACGGCCGAGCAGCAGGTCGATGTCGTTCTGCGGAATCTCGAGGAATACTCCGCCGAGGCGTCGGGAAGCTCCGCAGAGGAATGGGAGCTGCGCCTTGGCGCGCTCGCCGCGAAGCCCCGCATTCACCGCGCGGTCGAGCTCGAGGGGAGCGATTTCGACGCCGCCCGCGAGCTGTACGAAGCGATCCTGGCGGAGACTCCGTTCCTGCTCCAGTCGGACGAGATCCGGGTCCGCGGGAGGCTCGGGGCGCTGGCCCTCGCCGAGGGCCGCGAGGAGGATGCCCGCGAGGCTTTCGGACAGGTGCTCGAGATTTCGCCGAACTGGGTCCCGGCCGAGGAGGACTTCAGCCCGAGCGTGCGGAGCTTCGTGGCCGAGATGCAGGGAGAGGCGGCCGAGGCGGAGTTCCTGGACGGACCGTCGCCGGAGGATGCTGGCCCCGGTGGGGCGACGCCCGACGGCGGAAGTGCCGATGGCGGAAACCCGAGCGGCGGAAACACCAGCGGCGAATCATAGGATGATCAAAATGGGGGGTGACGGGACGCCATGAGCGACGCCACACTCGGTCGGTACCGGCTTGACGCCATACTGGGCCGCGGCTCCATGGGCGAGGTGTTTCGAGCCCACGATCCGGACCTCGAGCGGACGGTTGCCATCAAGACCATTCGCCTCGACTCGCCGGAGGTGGGCGACGACATCGACGAGTTCATCGCCCGCTTCCAGAACGAGGCGCGCCTGGCCGGCCGGCTGAGCCATCCCAACATCGTCACCGTGTACGACTACGGGGAAGAGAAGGGCCTCTACTACCTGGTGATGGAGTTCGTCGAGGGGCAGACACTGAAGAAGCTGCTCGCGGGCGGACCACTGCCGGCCGGCGAGTCGGCCGCCATCGTTCAGCAGGCGTGCGACGGACTGGGCGCCGCGCACGATGCGGGCGTTGTCCACCGCGACATCAAGCCGGGCAACCTCATGCTGGATGGCAGCACCGGCCTCGTGAAGGTGATGGACTTCGGCATCGCCCGGCTCGACGTGGGCGACATGACCCAGGCCGGCCAGGTGATCGGCACGCCGCGCTACATGTCGCCCGAGCAAATCGCAGGCAAGCCTCTGGATGCCCGTTCGGATCTGTTCAGCATGGGCGCCGTGTACTACGAGGCGCTCACCCGCAGGCAGCTGTTCGACGGCTCCAACATGGCGGCGATCACTCATCAGATCGTGAACGAAGACCCGGCCCAGCTCGCCGGAATAGAAGAAGAGTTCGGCGAGGGCACCGGTTGGGTGCTCCGGCGGGCGCTGGCCCGCGAGCCTGAGAAGCGCTTTCAGAAAGCGCTCGAGTTCCGTGACGCGATCGAGACGCACTGTCTGGGCGCGGGCGACACCGCGCCGGTCGAGGTCACGCCGCCGCCTGCTGTCACGCCGGTCGAGGTCACGCCGCCGGTGGCCCAGGAGGTCGTGACGGACGAGCCAGCATCTCAGCCCGAGCCTGTACACGCGCCAGAGCCCGTTGCCGCTGCGGCCGCGGAGCCGGCAGCCGAGCCCGTTGGGGTGGCGGTCGGCGTCGAGGATTTGCCGGCTCGTCCGGGCCAGGACGATCCTGTGTTCAGCGCGCCTCGAAGGGCGAGGGGACCGGGGAAAGGCGCCATGCTGAGCGTCTTCGTCATGCTGATGATCGCCGGGGCATCCGCCGTCGCGTGGTTCCAGTTCGGGGGAAAGAGATTCCTCGAGGGTCCACCGCCGGAGGCCGCCGCTGGAGCTGCGGAGGATCAGGCTCTTGCCGCGGCCGCTGATTCGGCCGGGGACCAGGCCCAGGTCCAGGTCGAGGAGCCCGCGCCTGATCCCGAGCCGCGGCCACCGCCTCCGGTGCGTCTCGCATTCACGGTCGAACCGGCAGAGGCCACGATCACGGTCGACGACTCTCTGACTGCCAGCCCGGACTCCGGAGTCGTGCTCGCGGTCGGAACGCACCGGGTGCAGGCAGAAGCGGCCGGCTATCTGCCATTGGACACGATGGTCGAGCTCACCTCCGACATCTCTCTTGCCCTGGCGCTCAAGCGAGCGCCGCCGACGACCGGTACCGTGGACGTTCAGGCCAGCCTACCGGGTCAGGTGCTCGTGGATGGGCGAACGCGCGGCGCGGCTCCGGTCAGGGGACTCCGGCTCCGTCCCGGCACGTATACCGTGCGATTCGTTCCGGAAGGCGCCGATGGACTGGCCGAGGAGCGGGCCGTGACGGTGCGCGCGGGCGACGCGTCCCGCGTCTCGTTCGACATCACGGACGCGCTCATCTCCGTCGGTGTGCGCGATCCGCGGTGGGCGTCGGTCTACGCCGGTGAGGTCAAGCTCGGCGACACGCCCCTGATCGAGCACCGTCTGTCGGCCCGGGTCTACACGGTCCGCGTGGTCCGAGAGGGCTACGTCACACAGGAGCGCCTGGTGCGCCTCACTCCCGGAGAACACTTCCAGTGGGTGGATCTCGTTCTGGAGGCTGAGGAGGGGCAGTAGGCGGGTCCTCGGCCCTCAGTCTTCCGGCTCGGGCTTCTTCCGCGACTCCTTCACTTCCGAGCGGCGCCGTTTCTCCTCCAGCCGTCTGCGCTTCTCGCGAGGGGGCGTCCGGGTCGGAATTCGCGGCGTCTCGGCCCTGGAGCGCTCCTCGAGCGCAGCGCGCATGCGGGCGATCGCCGCCTTCCGGTTCTGGTGCTGGCTGCGCGATTCACGGGCGGTGACTGTGATTCCCGTTGGCAGGTGGGTCAACCGCACCCCCGACTCGGTCTTGTTCTGATGCTGCCCCCCGGGTCCGCCAGCGCGGAAGGTCTCGATCCGGCACTCCGCCAGCAGGGCCTCGTCGTCCCCTGGTACCTCGTAGTCGGGCTGCGATTCGGGATCGGAAGTCATGCCGAATGATGGCTACAGCCGCACCACCGCGGAAGGGCCCGGCCGAAGCCGCCGGGTCTGTTCGCGCCGCGTCACTCCCGTCGGTGGTACGCTCTCGCGGCGAGCAGGGTTATGACCGCCAGGAGAGCCAGCGATCCGACCCGGTACAGTGCCCTGAGCTCGGCCAGGTCCACGAACAGCACCTTCCCGACGGCGAGCGCCGCCACGGCGAGTCCCGTGATGCGCACGGCCCGCAGGTCTTTCCAGAAACCGTAGGCCAGGAGGCCGCCGGCCAGCACCAGCCAGTAGGCGCTCACCGCCAGCCCGGCCGCGAATTCGGAGCCTCCGCTCTGCACCACGAATGCCGGGATGTCGATGGTCCCTCCCGCCAGCGCGACGACGGCGGCCAGCAACCACGTCGCGATCCGCACGGTGAATCCGCCGGGCGCCTCCCACCGCGGCTCCGTCTTCTTCCACAGGGGGCCGGCGATGGCAGCGATCGAGACCACCTGCAGGTAGAGCACGGCGGCCCAGCGTCCGACCAATGCGGCATCGTCGGCGGGCCTGACCTCAGCGTCGAACCGGAACAGCTCGTAGGCGGCCATGGCCGCCAGGGCCAGGCCGGCCCACCGGTTCCGCGCAAGGGAGCCGGTGCGGGTCGTGACGGCCGCAAACACGGCCAGCAGGACGAGTGCGGCGGCGATTCCGAGTCCGTCCCACTGGACCAATACGCCGACGGCCAGCATGCCGAGCGCCGCCAGGTGCATGCTGGCGTGTCCCCGCAAAAGGCCGGGCGCCAGGTAGGGCAGGGCGAGGACGGCCGTCACGACCAGCGGATAGCCCTCGACGGGCTGAGATAGCGTATCTGTCGCCACGGCCGTCCACAGCAGGGCGGTCGCATAGAACACTACGGTGTCCAGGATTTCCCATGGGTCCATGGATCCGGCATCTCCCGCGGTCTCTCGTGCCGTCAGGAGCGCCTTCCTCCAAACGGGCCACACCAGGGCCGCCGGACCCAGGACGAAGATCCACGTGTGCCAGCCCTCCACTGCCTGCCCCGCGAACCACAGGCCGAGCCACGCGAGCGCCCACGCGAGCAGCCCGTGAAGTTGCCAACCTCTCGACCAGGCGGCCGCGAGGAGGGCACCGCCGCCGAACGCGGTGTAGGCACCGAGCAGCCACAGGTACTCATCGCCCGCCAGTCCCCCCAGTACGAAGAAGCCCAGAATCACGACGAGGTAGGTCCCATGCCACCCCCTGAGCACGGCGACCGCGCCCGCTCCGGCGGAGACGACGACAGAGTAGGCGAGCAGGACGGCCACCGATCCGGGTTCGCCGAGAAGGATGGGAGCCATGTAGGCGCCGGCCGCTGCCAGGCCGGCCAGATAGCTCTCCGAATGCCGGAGCGCGCTCATCAGCACCAGGCCGGATATGACGGCGAGCGCAGCGATCCCCACGCCCGCGGATACGAACTGGAACGGGCCGGCCGCGGCCCACGCGGACAGATACGCGATCGCCGCGCCGGCGCCCAGAAGGCCCGCGCCGAAACGTCCGAGACCGCGCCGGATGAGCCGCTCGCCATACGCCGCGACGACGAGACCCGCGATGAGGCCGGCCCCGACACGTGCCGCGGGCGAGACCCAGCCCTGGTCGAACGCGTACTTGAGCGTGAACGCCACCGCTGCCACGAGCGCCAGCACTCCGACCACGAGCAGGGCGTTCTGACCGAGCCAACTCTCCAGATCGCGGGGCGGTTCAGGAAGGCGTTCCTTCAGCGGCGTGAGACCCATCTTCGGTTTCGGGAGCGCAGGAGCCGGCTCCCCCGTCTCCGCCGCGGGGACGGTCGCTGCCTCCGCTTCTCGCACGAGCTCCTGTGCCTCCGCCACGAGCTCCTGCAACGTCGGCCGACCGACCGGCGCTGCGTGCTCGAGGCGAGCCCGCTTCGCCAGCGTGTCCCGCACCTCCTCCAGGCCGGCTTCCAGCGCTGAGAGGCGTTCCTCGAGTCGATCGATCCGGGACTCGTCCATGGTCAGAGCTCCGATGAAGGAGTGAGGCCGCCGGAGGGAATGACCAAAGATAAGCGGAACTGGAAGTTGGGGTCAGGTCGCGTGCGCCGGACCCGCCGCCGCTTGACCTCCTCTTGACCCGCCACTCGCACGTATCAGGCAAGGAGGTGCGACATGACAACTACAGCAGGCTGCGGCCGCGCTCTCATCCTGGCGACCCTGATCGCCTTGCAGGCGGGCTGCTATGGATCGACGGGATCGGAGCTGGCAACGGGGCCGAGCCCGGCCTTCGATCGGAGAATTGAGGCCACGCACGTGGAGGCGCCGGATGGCGAGGCGTCCCAACCGGCCGAGGACTCCGAGACACACGAGAGCCCGACCGGAGACATCAATCAGCAGCCCGTTCATACGGGCGGTAGCTGCTTCATGGCTCGCCCGGCTCCTCGTTGCGACTCGACCTGGTTCTTCCAGTACGGAGCGAGCCGATACATGGGTGGCGGAGAGAACGCCGGAGGACACTATATCTGGTCGGCCGACCTGGGTTACATGATCAACATAAGTCGCCGGTCCGCCGTGGGAGGCAGTTTCTTCGGCGCCGTCGGCGAATATGGCGAGTGGGCCGGACTAAAGGTGCGCTACCGGCGCTGGCTGAGCGGTGCATTCAGCGTGGACCTGGCGCTTGGAGCGGCGCCTCTGACCAGCGAGCATATCGGAAGGACCATCTGGGTGGCCGAGGCGGGCATCAACGCGGGCGATCTGCTGAGCGTGACGGCCGGTCTGCACACGTTACACCGCTACCACCCGTACACGGGCCAGAGCTCGAAGCTCGCGCCGACGATAGGTCTCAGGGTCGGATCGTATCCCGCGGTCCTCATGACGGCGCTGACTCTCGTGGCAGGAGCTATCGTCGCGGCGACGTGGGACGGACCTTTCGGCAGCTGACGGCGCGAGGCCGGCGCCGGGTCCTGCGCGAATCCGGCGCCCGGGAGGACTCAGCGTCAGGGCCCCCGCGCCTCCCTTTCCGCCCGCAACTCCTCGATGAAGCCGGCGTCCACCCAGTAGTTGTCGTTGCTCCCTCCGTTGAAGAACAGGTACCGACCATCCGGCGATACGATGGGGCAGATCCCGGCCACCCGGTTGATGCGCTCGCCGAGGTTCAGCGGCTCGGTCCATTCGCCGGACTCATCGTGGAAGCTGATCCACAGGTCCGCGAAGCCGATGTTCTCGGGATGCCCGAAGCGCGCGAACAGCAGGTAGCTACCGTCGGCAGCGATGAATGGCATCCCCTCATCGCCGTCGCTGTTCACCGGCGCCCCGAGCCTCTCCGGCTCGGCGTAGCGGCCGTCCACCTGGCGCGAGACGTACAGGTCGCCCCGGCTCGGCACGTACAGGCTCCCGTCGGTCGCCACCGAGAACTCCCAGTGGAGCTCGATCGTGTTGGGTCCGCCGTCGATCATCCGCGGCTCGGACCATTCGGCCCCCACTCGGTCCACGAACCAGATCCGCTCGCCCCGGCCCTCCTCCTCGCCCGGAGCTCGACGGCTCGACAGGAAGTACAGTCGCTCTCCATCCAGCGAGAAGAACGGGACATCGTCCCCCCAACCGAGCTGCGAGAAGGGAGCCGGCGCCGGCTCGGTCCACGTCCCTGTCTCGACCCGTGAGAACAGGATGAGCCCCTGCGAGTAGCCCGTCTCGTTGACCGCGATCTGCGACGACCAGAACGCCTCATCTCCGGCTGGCGAGAACGCGATCGTCCCATGCTGGAAACGGTGCGTCGAGACGATATCGGGCGCGAAGAGCACGGGCCCTTCTCCCGGACCCGGCGGGCGTCGTCCCATGTATGGACCCGCCAGCGCCGGGAACCTCCGGGGCTCGGTGTCCGCGCCGGCGTCCGCAAGGAAGCGAGCCATGTCCTCGCGCCCGACCCACTCGGCCGTGTTGTAGGGCGTTTCTCCGCTCAGGCTCCGCGCGTTGATGTCCGACCCCCGCTCGAGCAGGAGCCAGGCCACGTCCTCCCGCCCCAGCTCGGCGGCGTAGTGGAGCGGGGCACGGCCGTAGCGATCGCGCTCGTTGGGCTCGAAGCCCTCGTCGAGCAGGCGGGCCACGACCTCGACGGACCCACCCTGGCTAGCCGAGTGGAGCAGGGAACCGTCGCTCTCGTTCCGAAGACCGAGGTCCACGCCCGCGTCTACGCACAGGTTGAACAGCCGGACCAGCCCCTTGTCGGCCGCGAACATCGCCACCGCCTGCCCGCCGTAACTGTCCGGCGGCGGGAGTTCGGCACCGTTGTCGAGCAGCAGGTCCACCAGATCGGCGAAGCCGCGCCACGCGGCCAGGTCGAGCGGCGAGTCCTGGCCCCCGTCCCGCACGTTGACCTCGGCGCCGGCGTCGATCAGCAGGCGCGCCATGTCGGCGTTACCCGTCTCGCGCGCCACGATGAGCAGAGGTGTGCGGCTCCAGGCGTTACGGATCTCGAGATCGGCGCCGCTCCCGATGAGCATCCGGCCAACCTCGAGCTCGCTGCGCCACGCGGCGTAGTGCAGGGGAGTCTCTTCGTCCTCTTCAAGTGCGTCGATCTCGGCACCGGAATCCAACAGGACCGTCGCCACCTCGACGTGCCCGTACGCGGCCGCGTAATGGAGTGGCGTGCGGATGTCGTCATCGGTCGCGGTGACCAGCTCCGGGTCCGACTCCAGGAGTCCGCGGACCACATCCGCATCGCCTTCCCTGGAGGCGTCGAAAATGGTCTGAGCGCCAAGCGCGGGCGCGGCGGCGAGAAGACACAACACAGCGATCGCTGCGGTCCATCGGGTCATCGGACTCGTTCGATCGGCGGGCAAGCTCATCATCCCCTCCCGCGCGGCGGGGAGCCGCGCCTGTAGCCTCCGCGAGCGTGTGCGACGCACATGCCGGAACGTGATTGGCGGACGGCCGGGGGAAGCCGTTCGCCGCTCAGGACTACACCCGGATGCGAGCCAGGTGCCGGGACGGGGAACGGGCCGGGCCCGGGCTGGGGACCGGCCGCCCGCCCGCCCTTCAGGCTTCGTCCGCCCGGCCCGCCCAACCGGCCGTCAGGCAGTCAGCCGATGACGCGCGCTATCTGCTCGTCGGTCAGCACGGGTGTGACATCGAAGGCCAGTAGATCCGTCCAATCCTGCATCCACTGCCCGATCGCTTCACCGTCGGAGCTTTCCGCGATGATGAAGCCGAGCTGGCCCGCCACCGCGTGCCAGCGCCCGAGCATCTCGACACCGGCCGGGGGCAGCGCTCCCGTGTCCTTGAAGCGAGCCTGGGCCTCTTCGCGGTCCGCTGGATCGAATTCATAGGTAATGTGGAAGAGCATCGGATTCTCCTGTGGTTGGTGGATTCCTGTTGCCGCCGATCCAAGATAACCAGGACGGCACTCCCCACGACGACCTCGACCCATTCAGCCCCCGCAATCCGGCAAACTGTTGCGCACTCACCCGTCTTGTAGCGATCGCGCCGCAGTCCAATCGCTGGAGCGTGACGTGATCTTCATGTCAGGAAACCACTTGAGAACTGGCCACCGCCGGAACGTGTCTTGCATTGCCTCATCGGATCGAACGAGCCACTGTTGTGGAAGTGACCGATCAACCGAACGGGAGCGAAAGAAGTGCGCAGGATTCTACCGGGGCTCATGATGATCGTCGCGGTCGCGACGGCCGCGGCGTGCGGCTCGACCGATCCCGCCGGCGACGGCACCCTGACGATTCTCCTGACGGACGCCGATGGCGAGGTAGAGCAGGCGGTGGTCAAGATCGAGCGAATCGAGCTCGTGGGCGGCCCGGGTGGTCCTCTCCTTCTGGACGACAGCGGCTGGATGGGGGATCTCACGGACCTCAGGAATGACATCGTGACCCTCGTCGGAGAGACCGTAGTACCGCAGGGCAACTACTCGCAGCTCCGGGTGATCGTCTCGGAAGCCTGCATCGGGGTCGACACGGGCGAAGCGCCCGACGACGTGTACGTGTCATCGGACGCCGCATCGGTCGAGTGCGACGGAAACGAGGTCGGCGACCTGGGCATGCCCAGCCTCCCGCAGACCGGTATCAAGGTCATCTTCCAGGGCCCCATCGAGGTGACGGGCGACCAGAAGATCCTGCTCCTGGATTTCGATGTGGCGCAGAGCTTCGGGAAGCAAGCCGGAGGCTCCGGTCGCTGGGTCATGGACCCGACGATTCACGGCGTGGTGCTCGAGTTCTCGTCGTCGGTCAACCTGACGGTGGAGCTGGCGGACGGAGTCACGCTTCCCGATCCGCCGACCTTCGAGGACTTCACGGCGAGCCTCGGCGGCGACGGGCAGGCACTGTCCGCGGGGGGTACCGCGTCCTGGTTGTTCGTGGTCCCCGACGACTACGAGCTCGACCTCGTGCCGCCGGCCGGATTCACGATGACGACCACGCCGACGGTGCCATTCAACGTCACGGTCGAACCGTCCGGGGCCGAGGACGTCACGATCACCATCGACAGCTTCCAGACGGAGTAGGATCGGCGTCCCGCGCCGAGCCAAACCTTCGTGCAAAGGGCGATCTTCGGATCGCCCTTTGCTGTTGCGAGGCAGGGGGACGCCGGTCAGCCTTGCTCGAGCCCCCACCTCGGGCCGACCACGTGGAGACCGGCCCTGCCGCGCGCCCTTCTCAATTCCCCTCGTTTTAGGTACGGTGGACTCGGAATGCGGGCGGAATTCGACTTTTTGGCCGAGGCTCACCGGATGGCTCCGCCACCGGCCTCGCCGATCCACTCATCATGGAGGTAAACCATGAGCTTTCGACGTTCTTGGATCGCACTCGTCTGTGCCCTGCTGCTGACGGCCGTCGTGCCCGGTCAGGTGGCTGCGCAGGACGACGAGGTCAGACCCCTCGTCTACGGAGTCTATATGCAGTGCAACACCGGGGCGCAGGCGCGGGTGACCGAGATCGTCCGCGACACCTGGGGCCCGGTGGTCGAGGGCCGGATCGCTTCCGGAGACTTGAGCGCCTGGGGCATGATCACCCATCACACGGGCGGACCCTGGGAGCGAGCGGTCTACTTCGTGGGAACCGACCGCGCCCGGATGATGGGAGCTCTCGACGGGATGGTTGGCGATCTGGCCGCCGATGAGGACGCGTTCGCCGAGGTGTGGAGTCACTGCCCGACGCACGAGGACTACATCTGGCAGTACACGAGCGGTTCGGACCCGGCGGCCGAGGTCGCGCAGACACGACCCACGGCCGGCATGTCGACCTACTGGGTGTGCGACGAGGGCAGGGAAGCCATGGCCGACCTGCTGGCCGAGGAGGTGTTCGGCCCGTTGTGGGACGCCCAGGTCGAGGCGGGCCTGATCAACTCTTGGGGCTGGTTCTCGCACTTCGTCGGAGGAGAGTACCGCCGCCTTCTCGTGATCGACGGCGCGGACCACGAGTCGCTGCTCGCGGCTCGCGGCGCGGTGATCGAACAGTCTAACGCCGAGTCGGGCGCGCTCGCGGCCGAGTTCTCGAACGTGTGCAACGGACACACGGACTACCTGTGGAACATCGAGATCTCATCGCCCTGAGTCGGCGGCGGGTCTCCCCACTCGATTTCGCGAGCGCCCGGTTGCGGCCGGGCGCTCGCGCGTACACCGTCGGTCACGCGCCGTGTGCGCGCGGCCGGTCCCATGCCTCGGAGGCGCTCACCCGCGATCTTCCCCGATTCCTCACGTCTAGCGGCGGCCGAGCGGCATGAGGACGTAGGCTTCTTCCTCGTCCGGTAGCCTGAGCACTTCCTTCACCCTCTCGTCCACGAACGCTCCGACGATCACGGTCGCCAATCCCAGGGACTCGCACTGCAGGAAGACATTCTCCGCCGCCGCCCCCGCCTCCAGGAGCACGTACTGCTCGGCTCGTTCCCCGTACTTGACGGCCGTCCGGTCCACGACGCCAGCGATGACGAGCACGGCTGGCGCAGTGGCGATCGTGCTCTGGCCGTGCGCCGCCCGGCTCAAGGTGGCGCGAAGGTCCCCGGATGCCGCGAGCTCCAGCGCATGCTCCTCCGGCACATAGCGATAGACCGCCGCTTCCAGATCGTCGACGCTTCCCGCGACCACGTGGAGCTCCAGGGGGTACAGCGCGCCCGCGGAGGGCGCCGCCCGAAAGCCGCCTCTCCAGTCAAACTGAAAGCCGTCGGGCGCCTCTTCCATCGGGTACGTGATGCCCTGCGCCGACCACAGAACCTGCGCCACCTCCTCCAGGGAGAGCGTTCCCGGCTCATAGCGGCGGATCGAACGCCGCTTGGCGAGAGCCTCCTCGACGGAAACGGGTCCCTCGATTCGGGCTTCGGGGAGCGGGATGAGAGTTGGTTCCCCGGGCCCCTCCTGCGCGCAGGCGCTCCCGATGCCGGGGGTCGAGAGCCCGATGAACAGGGCGGACGCGACGAGCGCGGCTGAAGTTCGCCTGGCGAGGGACGAGGGTGCGCGCTCTGAAGTGCGCGCGGTCGGGCGCGGTGACATGAGACACCTCCGGGTCGCGGGCGACCGAGGCGAGGGGAGGCCGCGACGAAACCTAATCGGGAGATGGTTCTCGTGCGACGACCGGGCTCCCTACGCCAAGGGTCCGGCCTCAGGCAAGGGCGTCAGGCTTCACCCGTGCGCATCGGCTTGATTCTCGCTTGACCGATGAGGGGCACCGTCGAATACAGCCCGAACGCGAGCCCCTCGCTTCGTGACACGCACGGGAGGCAATGTTGACCAGGAACGCGATGTTGGCACTGGCCTTGTCCGGAGGGGTGCTGCTCCTCACCCCATCACTGGCGCGGGGGCAGGACTGGGTCCGGGTCCATGCCCCCTCGGTCTCCGAGACCTGGCTCGAGGGACGGTTCGTGGCTGTGGATACCGAGTCGCTGACGATCCGTGCCGGGGGCTCGGAACGTCGACTCTCGCACGCCGAGGTCGAGCGAGTTCAGGTCAGCCTGGGGAAGAAGTCGAATACCGGCAGGGGTTTCCTGATTGGAGCCGGGTTGGGTGGCCTGACCGGGTGGCTGATCGGTGACAGCTGTACCGGTTTCTCCAGCACCACCTTCAACGTGTGCCCGACCAATCCGGCGGCCGCGCTCATGGGCGCCCTCGCCGGAGGATTGCTCGGCCTGATCCCCGGCGCCCTGATCAAGACGGAGAAGTGGAAGACGGTGCCCGTAGACGAGCTGCGGCTTCAGGTAGGTCCCGAGCAGGCAACGGTCGCCGTGAGAGTCGGCATGCGACT
>JBDHFS010000014.1:0-20785 GCA_039590285.1 Gemmatimonadota bacterium | reverse complement strand
GCCTGTTCTACTACGTGATGCCCTACGTGGACGGCGAGAGCTTGCGTGACCGCCTGGAGCGCGAGAAGCAGCTCCCCATCGAGGAGGCGATCCGGATCGCCCGCGAAGTGGCCGATGGGCTGGGTCACGCCCACCGGCAGGGAGTGGTGCACCGGGACATCAAGCCGGCCAACGTCTTGCTGTCGGACGGGCACGCACTGATCGCGGACTTCGGCGTGGCCCGTGCGGTGGATGCCGAAGGTCAGGGTCTCACGCGGACCGGATTGGCAGTCGGGACCCCGGCCTACATGAGTCCGGAGCAGGCCAGTAGGGCTGAGGACGTGGACGCGAGGAGCGACCTGTACGCGCTGGGCTGCATGCTGTACGAGATGCTGGCCGGAGAGCCGCCGCTCACCGGACCGACGCCGCAGGCCACGGCGGCGCTGAGGCTGACCGAGACGGCTACCTCTCTTCCGGTGCTGCGGGAGACGGTACCGGGCGGACTGGACAGCGTCGTGGCCAGGTCGCTCTCCAAGTCACCGGCGGATCGCTACACGACGGTGGAGGAGTTTGGGGAAGCGCTGGCCGCACCGGAGGTGTGGGCGGAGGCGAAGCCGAAGCGGCGGATCGGACGCCGGGTCCTGGACGCCGTGATCGCGGTCGTGCTGCTGGGAGCGGGCGTGTTCCTGGCGCAGATGTTCGTGGGCGGTGGGCCGACGGTGGAGCTCTCCGAGAACCGGATCGCGGTGCTGCCCCTCGTGCCGACGGTACGAGGCGACACGGCACTCGAGAACCTGGGCCACGCTGTGGCGGCGCGGATCAGTGCCAATCTAGAGCGGTTGGGCGACATCGAAGCGGTGTCGTATCAGACGATCGCTGCCAATGAAGCTGTAGTCAGCGCCTCGCTTGAGGACGCGGCCCATTGGGCCCAGGACGAGACGGGCGCCGCGCGGGTGGCCCATGGAAGCCTGGTGCGCACGGGCGACGAGGTGAGCTTCGAGGTCAATCTCCTCTCGTCCGAGGACCTGGGCGCGGTGGCGCAGGCCTCGTTCACGGCCGGGCCGGACGATCCCCGGCTCCTGGCCGATTCCATCTCATGGCAGATCCTCGGACAGTTGTGGAGCGCTGGCGAGGCCCCGGTGAAGTACTACGACCATCTCATCGGCCGGCCGTTCCCGGCCGTACGCGACTTCCTAATCGCCGAGAGCTTCTACTCGAAGGGCTGGGAAGTGGACAAGGCCGTCAGGGCCCTCGAGAGAGCGTTTCGGGCCGATCCAACCCTGTGGGTGGCGTCGATCCTCTACGAGTACTTCATGAATGATTATCCCGGGCCAGAGATGCCGGAGCTCGATTCCACCATCAGCAACGCCCATTGGCAGCACACAGAGGATGTTTCCACGCCGTACCGCGAGTTCGTTGAGGCGCAACGACTGTTCCGTGAGAGACGGTACGAGGAGCGTCTCGATCTCTACGAGACTGTCCTGGCCGAGCACCCGGGGTTCTGGCTCGTCGCCATGGACTACGGCAACGACCTCATGTTCTGGGGTTACCTCTACGGTTATACGGCCGACGATGTCATCCGAGCGCAGGCCGACTGCGTGGACGCCAACCCGAACATCATCGAGTGCTGGGTCAAGCTCGTCTTGCTGTCGCAGGGAAAGGACGCGGCGGCGTTGCAGCGCGGGTACGAGTACTTCGACGCCAATCTGGAACAAATCCCTTCGTCGGTTTACTGGCCGAAGGCGCACCAGTTCTTACGGCTCCTGATGGCCTACGAGGAGGGTGAGCCGCCAGTCGCTCTCATGGACAGCGTGACCAGGGGTCTGGACTGGCTCAGAATAGGGACCACTTTTCCCTACGGCATATGGAATGGCGGAATCCCTCAGATCTTCCACGACCTACACCGGCGGCGGCAGGAGCTGAGCATCGATGCGGAGATTCCACCGGCGCACCTGTACTGGGATCCATATGCGTGGGCCATGCGGGGGGCTTGGGACTCGACGTTGGTCACCCTGGACCGGTACATGAGGGAGTCGAGCGACGAGATGGCGCCCCTGAAGGCATTCAAGCTCACGGCCCTCGGGGAATGGCTAGGTGGCGTCCCAGCGGGCACTTCTGATCGCTATCTGCCAGGAGCCGCGGCATTCGCGGAGAGACTGGAGGATCCAGGTGACCGGGCGACGGAACGGGCCATGCTTGACTATCTGCAGGGCGTCCTCGCCGCAGCCCGGCAGAATTCGGAGGCGCTCCGGCAAGCCGATCGGCAGCTGGAAGGCATCGACCACAGCGTGGCAAGGACCGCCCAGCGGGCTCTGGCGGCGTATGCACTCCAGCTTCAGGGAAGCGTCGCCGAGGCCGCCGACTCTCTCTATGAGGTGACTTGGGGCGGCGTACCCCCTTGGTACAAGCGCATGATCGCGATCAACCGTCTGAACGCCTCGCGCTGGCTACTCCTGGCAGGAGACACAGCCAGGGCCAGCAAGCTTCTCTCGAGCTGCCAGCGTTCCAGTTTGTTCATACCAGAATGGGATGAGAGCCGCCTCCTCGCTGGCCACTGCTACCTCGAGCTCGCTCGAATCGAGGAGGCCCGCGGCCGGGATGGCCTGGCCCGCAAGTACTACTGGCAGTTCCTGAAGCGCTATGATTCGCCGGTCGAAGCCCTGCGGCCGTTGGTGGAGGAAGCGCGGGCGGCGTACGAGCGGGTCGGAGGTGAACGGCATCCGTGAGGCACGGAGCAGCAACGGCGATAGGGAGGCCAACCGAGAATCAGACTCTCTCTCTCCGCGGCGGACGGTACAGGCGCTCTAAGCACTTCCCCTCTATATTGATCGCACCCCCTTCGTTCCACCGGAGGGCTGCATGCCCAACCTACTGGAACGCCTGAAGGCAGCGCTTGCCGACCGCTACGCGATCGAGTCGGAGATCGGCCGCGGCGGTATGGCCGTGGTGTTCAAGGCCGAGGACCTGAAGCACCGCCGCCAGGTGGCGCTGAAGGTCCTTCACCCGGAGCTGACGGCCACGCTCGGTGCTGAGCGCTTCCTGCAGGAGATCGAGATCGTCGCCGGGCTGCAGCACCCCCACATCCTTCCGCTCTACGACTCCGGCGAGGCCAACGGCCTGCTCTACTACGTGATGCCCTTTGCCGAGGGCGAGTCGCTGCGTCAGCGATTGGACCGGGAAGGTCAGCTGGCGGTGGACGAGTCTGCCAGGATCGCGGTCGAGGTGGCCGACGGGCTGGACTACGCGCACCGGAGGGGGGTGGTTCACCGCGACATCAAGCCGGGCAACATCCTGCTGGCCGAGGGCCACGCGACGATCGCCGACTTCGGGATCGCGAGGGCCATCGAAGCAGCCTTGGCGGACCGGGTCACGAGCACGGGACTCGGGGTCGGGACCCCCCTGTACGCAAGTCCCGAGCAGGCGACGGCGCAGGAAACGCTCGACGGGCGGACGGACATCTACTCGCTGGGCTGCGTGCTGTACGAAATGCTGGCGGGTGAGCCGCCGCTGACGGGCGCGACGCCGCAGATGATCCAGGCGAGGCGGATGTCGGAAACGCCGACCGCGCTCCATACGATGCGGGACACGGTGCCGCCGGCGTTGGACCACGTGATCGCTCGGGCTCTGGCCCGGGTCCCGGCCGACCGGTACGCCACGGCGTCGCAGTTCGGGCAGGCACTGCAGGCGGCGATCTTCGCGGCGACACCGGCAGCCCAGGTGTACGTGACGCCGACCGAAGGCTGGCGGGGGCCGCAGGGAGCGGGATCCCGAAAGCTCTGGCGGTTCGGCGTGCCGGTCGCCCTCGCAGGTGCGGTCGTCATCGTCAGCGCCCTGCTGTGGCTTAGGGGCAGTTGGACCGGAAGTGGATCGCTACAAATGACTGTCTCGAACGCCACCCAGGTGACGAACGACCGCGGCGTCGAGTTTCAGCCGGCCATCTCTCCGGATGGACGCGAGGTGGCGTACGTCCAGGGTCGCATCGGAAGCGGGCGCATTGTAGTGCGAAGCACTTCCGAACGCGGCGGAGGCGGCGGATTGCGCCCAGCCGAAGACGTGGGTGGACGCCAATTCGGCCCCGCGTGGACGTCCGACGGCGCTGCCATACGCTTCTGCGTTCATTCGCAGGGAGAGTGTGAGTGGAAGGAAGTGGGGAAGCTCGGCGGTTTCGTCCGGCCTGTCGATATCCCGCGAGAGACGAACCGCCTCGCATGGTCGAGGGATGGAACACGCCTGGCGTATGGGGTCGACGACAGCATCTTCGCATGGTCGCCGGACGACGGCGAACCCCAGTTGCTGGGTGTGCACGTCGTGGATCCGTATGCTCCGCACTCGTTCGCCTGGTCACCCGACGGCCAACGAATCGCCTACGTAAACGGCAACCCCGCGTGGAGAGCCCTGCCGAACACGGGAGACTCGTCCATATGGATCCTGGATGCCAACGGCGGTGATCCGATTCCCGTTACGGACGAGAACCACTTGAACGTGAGTCCCCAGTGGCTTCCCGACAGCCGCCATCTTCTGTTCGTTTCCAACCGGGACGGCGTCAGAGGGATCTACGTCGTCGCGGTGGGCCCCGACGGCCCACTGGGGCCCCCGATGAGTATGCTTCCTTCTTCGGATCCCCACTCCATCTCTATCTCAGACGATGGCAGGAAGCTCGCCTACTCCAACTACACGGCACGACAGAACATCTGGTCGATCCCGATCCCACGATCCGGATCCGTGTCGACGAGCGAAGCGGCTGAGGTCACGAGGGGTAATCAGATCGTCGAGCTGCACGGATTGTCCCCGGATGGCGAGTGGATCGTTTTCGACAGCCAGAACGACATCTACAGGCAGCGACTCGACGGCGGGGACCAACAGCTGGTGGCCGAAATCACAGGCGACGCCGGCATTCCCGACTGGTCCCCGGATGGCACTCAGATCGCGTTCCAATCCGGTCGCGGCGAAGTGTTCGTCGTATCGGCGGACGGTGGCACGCCGGAGGTGATCGCCGACTTGCCCGGCTTCGACGGTGCCCCGCGATGGTCGCCGGATGGACTCACCATCGCCTTCGACTCGGAGGGGTCCCGGCCCGGCGGCCCCTTCAGGCTCTGGACAGTATCACGGGATAGCATCGGCATGCCCTGGGGCGAGCCGGTTCAGGCGGCCGACTTTGGGTGCGAGTGGCCCGATTGGGCTCCGGACGGTGAGAGCCTGGTGTGCGCCACCGGGGAAGGGTGGGCCCGAGTTTCCAGGGATGGAGAAGTTCATACGCGCTACGATGCCTCGGCCGACGGGCTGGATGTCGGTTTCCCCCGCTTCTCAATCGACGGATCGAGGGTCTATTTCGTCGCTTTCTCCGAGGATGGCCCGCGGGGCGTGTGGTGGGTTCCGGCCGACGGGGGCGATGCCACCAGGGTCGTCTCCCATGACGATCCTTCCCGAATCATGTACGACTACCTCTCAGTGGGTCCGGACCATCTCTATGTCACGCTCGGAGAATGGGAAAGCGACATCCGGGTGGTGGACCTGGAGTGGTGAGGGGAAGCGGCCGCCGCTTCTCTGGCTAGTCGCGCGCCGGCCTAGCGTGGCGGCCCCACTCGGGCCGCCCTCCGTCACGTCGACCTCTCGTCCGGCGACGTGATGATCCGGGCACCCCGCTGCCACGTCAGGTAACCCCAGGTCCACTCCAGGAACACGGCCATGCGGTTCCTGAATCCCACCAGCGTCATCAGGTGGACGAACAGCCACATCAGCCAGGCGATGAACCCCGTCGCCCGGATGGGACCGGACACGGCGATGGCCCTCCGCCTGCCTATCGTGGCCATGATCCCTTTGTCGACGTAGCGGAACGCCATTCGCTCGCCCGGCACCGGGCCGTTCTCCCCCACCCCGCGCCCGACGATTCGGGCCACGTGCCGTCCCATCTGAAGGGCCGCCGGCGCCAATGCGGGCACCGGTGAGCCGTCGATCTCCAGCGCCGCCGCGTCTCCGATCACGAAGGCGCGCGGGTGTCCGGGGATGCTGAGATCGGGCTGTACGAGGACCCGATCGGCCCGGTCGAGCTGCACATCCTCCAGCGTTCGCATGAGGGGATGGCCGGCCAACCCGCCTCCCCACAACACGTTGCGGGTCTCGATACTTTCCTCGCCCTCCGGGCCGGCGATCGAGACAGAGTCGGATCCAACATCGAGCACGCGACAGTCCAGTCGCACCTCGACGCCGAGGTCCTCCAGCTGTCGCTTCCCGCGCGCGGACAGTTCGGGTGGAAACGCACCGAGAATCCTGTCCTCCGCTTCGACGAGCACGACCCTGGACTGGGTCGGATCGATATGCCGGAAGTCCTTCCGGAACACGCGGTGCGCGAGCTCCGCCATCGCTCCCGCCAGCTCCACGCCGGTCGGACCGCCGCCGACCACCACGATCGTCATCAGGCGGCTTCGCTCGACTGCATCCCGCTCGTTCTCCGCACGCTCGAACGAGGTGAGGATGTGGCTGCGGATCGCCAGAGCGTCGGCCAGCGTCTTGAGACCGAGCGCGTGGTGACGCCACTCGTCGTGACCGAAGTAGCTGGTCACGCCGCCGGGTGCCAGGACGAGCCAGTCCCACTCGATCACGACGTCGTCCACGCGCAGTTCGCGCGCCGACAGGTCTACGGATCGAACCTCGCCCATGTGGGTGCTGACGGCCGGGTGACGGGACAGCACGCTGCGGATCGGAGCGGCCACGTCGGGGGCGGCAAGGCCCGCCATGGCCACCTGATACAGCAACGGCTGGAACAGGTGGTGGTTCTGGCGGTCGATCAGGATGACGTGCGCGTCACCCCGGAACCGCTTGCAGAACTCGAGACCTCCGAATCCCGCACCGACGACGGCTACGACGGGACGCCCGTCTTCGGGTCGAGGAATCCGGGTCGGGGACACGGCGGCGGCTCACACCGAGGCGCCGGCCTCCCGCACCATGGCCTCGAGAGCCACGCGGGGGCAGACGTTCTCGCGGATATAATGAAGCAGGTTCGTCGCCAGGCTCCGAACGGCCTTCTCCACCGCCGGGTCGAGCACCGCGCCGTCCGGGGCGAAGGCCTTCTGACAATTCGCCACGGAGATGGGACCGGGCAGGACGAGGCAGCCGACGTGGGAGCACACGGACCGCAGCATCTCGAGCGATTTGATGGCGCCTATCCTTCCGGCCGCCACACCCAGCAGGGCCACCGGCTTGCCCGCCATGGCCGACGGGAAGCCCATGTTCTCGATCACCTGCTTGATCACGCTGGACATCCCGCCGTGATATTCGGGTGTGGAGACCACCAGGCCGGTGGCGCCTTTCACCATCTCCTGCATCCGCTCGGCATCGGGCGTGCTGCCCTTGCCCGGGGGCGCGAGCTCCAGCACGGCCGGGTCCACCACGTCGACGTGGATGTCCTGCGCCTTCAGCTCGTCGACCACCAGCGCGACGGCCATGCCCGTGTAGTTGTGGGGGCGCACCGATCCCTTGAGGACGGCAACGCGGATTCCGTTCTCTCTCATGTCAACTCTCCCGTTCGCTCTTGCGGCCTCCCGGCTGCGGTCGGCGCCTCTTCACCCTGCGATCAGTCCGGCGGACTCCGCCGCGCCTCCCCGCACGTCATCCAGCTTCTCTCCTCACCGGTGTCGGGGTCGATGAGAATGGCCCGGTCCCGAGGCAGCCGGTTCGGATCTTCCGAGGCCGCATAGGCCAGCATGGCGGCCAGCGTGGCGTTCTCCTTCAGGTCGTCGAACACGATCTTGTCGTACGTGTCACGGTTCGTGTGCCACGTGTACTGTCGGTATTCCGTGTAGCTCGACTGGAGGCGGAACGCGGGCGCGCCGAGGCACACGAATGCCGAATGATCGCTGCCCCGATTGTTCTGCGCGCCGGGAAACTCGAGGGTCACATGCCCGCTGATCGTGGATGGAACCAGGGCCATCCAGCGCGCGATGAATTCTCCCGCGTGCAGGAACCCCTGGCCCTCGATGCGCTCGATGCGCCACGTGCCGTTGTCCTGGTTGAACGCCGTCTGGAGCCCATCGATCACCTCCGGATGATCCTCGACGAACGACCGGGACCCGACGAGGCCCTGCTCCTCGGCACCCCAGTGGCCCACGAGAATCGTCCGCCGGGGGTTCGGATAAGCCGCTTTCAGGATCCGCATCGCCTCGAGCATGGTGATCGTACCGGTGCCGTTGTCCGTGGTCCCGGTGCCGGCGTGCCACGAGTCGAGGTGTGCCATGAGCACGACATACTCGTCCGGCAGCTCCGAGCCCGTCAGCTCCCCGATGATGTTGAACTGCGGCACCTCGCCAAGGTTCTCCGCCTCCGCGATCACACGGATGCGTGGCCCCTGGCCGTTCTCAACCATGCGGAACAGCATCCCGTAGTCCTCGCACGAGAGATCGATCGCCGGAGCGCGAACGGTCCCCGTTTCGAACACCTTGTTGACGCCCCAGCCCTCCGACCACCGCGTGGTGAGGATGCCGGCCGCGCCGGCGTCTTCCAGTGCCCTCTCCCGTTCCTGCCGTCCGAGGCGGAAAGCCCGGAGCCGTTCCATCACGTCGCTACGGATCGCGGACCGCAGAGAGTCGATGCGTTCAACCGTCTCGAGCCTCGCGTGGCGTTCGAGCTCCTGCCGGGCCCGGCACATGGGCTCCGGCGGGTTCGTGAGGACGAACTTGCCCGCCACCGTCTGCAGCCACCCGTCAAGGTTCTCCTCGGTAAGATCGGCGGGTGGCATGACCACCTCCCCCTCGACCGGCCCGCCGCTTCCCGGGCTGTACGCCATGAGCTCGGCTTCCAGCGTCTGCACGCGAGGCTCCAGAAGATCCACATGCAGGATTCCCTGGCTCCAGCCCTTCCAGGTTCCGTAATCCTCCCTGCGAGCGGGAATCGCCCAGCGTTCGTACAGGGAAAGCAGCCATTCGCCCGCCGCATCGAACCCGGGAGAGCCCGCCAGCCGGGGACCGATCGAGTCGAGCAGGGCCTGCGCCAGTTCAGCCGTCTGGGAGCCCCCCATCCCCTCCTCCCACATCGCCCGGATGACGGGATCGTCCGTCGAAAACCCCTGAGAAGAGCCGGCTCGCGGCGCCGCCAGCGTCAGGCCCGTGAGAAGGAGAAGGGCAGTCCGGATGCGCATATGGCGTTACTCCTGTTCCTGTTGATTCGGGTCACGCGAATGTTGCCAGCCCCGCTCATCGGCGAAAGAGGCCCAGGTCAGCCCTTCCGCTCCTCATACGGGCCACCGGCTGGGGTCGATTCACGACACCCGGCGCCGTAGACTAAGCGTCTCTGCTGGACACTCGAAGCCGATCGCGGTTCCCGGCCCCCCGGGGAGGAAGACATTGCACGTCCAATGGCGAGGCGCGGCGACCCGGAGACTGGCATGTGGTCTCGGCTTCCTGTTGCTGCTCTTCGGCCTGCCGCCGCAAGGGCGATCGCAGGAGGAAGGCGCGGCCGCCGAACCATCGGATTCCACGGCGGCCGAGGCTCCCGCGGACGATGGGCCGACGCTGATTCCACTTCCGGTGGTGTTCTACCAGCCCGAGACAGGCCTCGGTTTCGGAGTGACCGCCATCCTCTACTACCGGATGACGCCCGGCGACACCATCAGCCCGCCGTCATCACTCTCACCGGTGGCCATATACACCACCAACAAGCAGATCATCCTCGGCGTTTGGAGCGAGATGTACCTGGCCGAGGATCGGTGGCGCGTCTCGTCCGGCATCAGTTACTCCAAGTTCCCCAACAAGTTCTGGGGGATCGGCAACGATACGCCCGACTCGGCCGAGGAGGACTACACGCCCCGGACGCTCGAGATGCGGGCCTGGCCTCAAAGACGAATCGCGGCCGGCTGGTTCGCCGGCTTCTCGGCGACACTCATCGACAGGCGGTTGTCGGAGATCCAGGAAGACGGCCTTCTCGAGTCGGGTCTGGTGCCGGGAGCGGAGGACGGGCAGGTGGTCGGTTTCGGCGGGAGCCTCGTCCGCGACACTCGCAGCAGCACCGTGTACCCGCGTAGCGGCGCCTATCATCAACTCCTGGTCGAACTGTTCCCCGAAGTGTGGATCGGCGACTTCGGCCTCGGGCGGTATACGCTGAATCTGAGGGGCTATTTCGCTGTCGCCCGGACTCATGTGGTGGCCCTCCAGGCGATCGGAGTGGCGACGAGCGGCGATCCCCCGTTCGACATGATGCCGGAGCTGGGTGGCGAGATCCTGCTGCGGGGCTACTTCCAGGGCCGGTATCGGGACCGGCACCTGCTGGCGCTTCAAGGCGAGTATCGGCTGCCCCTGTTCTGGCGCCTCGGCGCCGCAGCCTTCGTCGGCGTAGGCCAGGTGGCGCCCGAGCTGTCCGGCTTCGGCCTGGACCGTTTCTGGACCAGCGGCGGCCTGGGCCTCAGGTTTCTGCTTGCGGAAGACGAAGGGCTCAACATCCGTGCGGACTTCGCTTTCGGGGAGGGAAGCTCCGCCTTCTATCTCAGCCTCGGCGAGGCGTTCTGAGGTGGTGACCATGAGACGACGTCTCCCGGCGCCGATCGGGATCGTGTGCGCCGCGGTTCTCCTGGCAGGGTGCGCGCGGGATGTTTCACCGGATTCCGGGATCCGGGTGGTGGGCGCGTGGGTGCGGAGTGTTTCGGTCGATTCCGCATCGGGGGCTGCCAACACCGCCGCCTACATGCGCATCGCGAGCGCCGGCGCCCCGGCCGATCGACTCCTGAGCGTCCGCTGTGGCTCCGCACGGATGGCGGAAGTCCACCGGACCCGCATCGACGAGTCGGGGCTGGCCACCATGGGCCCCGCGGGACCGGTCGAGATCCCGGCGGAAGGCGCGGTCGAGTTCGAGCCGGGAGGCCTGCACGTGATGTTGATGGGGTTGGAGCGGAGCCTGACCGCGGGCGACAGCCTGGAGGTCACGCTCGTGTTCGAGAGGGTGGGGGAAGTCCAGGTGAAGGCGGAGGCCCGGGCATTCTGATGATGGATGGGGGAGCGGGCTTGGTCGCTATCACGCCGAAGGCCGCCGGAACGTGATGCCCGGCGGCCCTCGGGAGGAATGTCGATCCAACCGGTTGATCAAGGAATGAAGCTGGCGCCGAGTATGAACTCCCAGAAGTTCAACTTGGCCGCCGTGTCGTCGCTGAACGTGTCGCTCAGGCCGAGCTGATAGCGGGCGCGGAGAAACACGACGGCGGCGTCCGAGGCCTGGAAGCCGATACCCGCGCCGAGCGGTACGGCCCAGGCGACGCTCTCCGTCTCGTCCTTGCAGTCGAACTCGGTGGCCCCGGACGCGGTCAACCCCTCCTTACAGGTGAGATTGAGATTGGCCGAGATTCCACCCTGAAGACCCAGCCAGGTCTTCTGTTCTTCACCCAGCGGGAAGGCGAAGTTCAGCGTAAGCGGGAACGAGAAGTAGGACATCTTGATCTCGCCTTCGGTGCCCCCCGACCCGCTCTTGGCGCCGACGCCGGAAAGCCAGTTGCCCTCGACTCCGATGCCCCAGTTCTGGGAGAAGTAGTAGTTGAAGAGGACACCGGCCATGAAGCCGGTCTTGGAACCCTGGTCGTCCGGGACATCGTCGCCCGTGAAGCTCGACGACGTGACTCCGCCCTGCAACCCGAAGCGCGCCTCGCCCTTCTGCTGCGCCTGGGCCGGAGCGGCCAGGAGTGACACCAACGCGAGCGTGGTCACCAACGTGATGAGCCGTTTCATGCGGTAATCCTCCCTTTGGATTCAAGATGAATCCGGGTTCTGCGGATGGGCGAGTCGCGATCCAGTATCTGCCTGGCACGTACTCGTTTGCGGCGGGACATGGGTATACACCCAGTCAAAAAATATAGCGGGATGACAATTTCCCGCAACCCTGCACCGGGGGGCGCATGGACCGGAAGCACATGGTAGTTTATCCGTCAGGACAGTCCGGGGAGGGGTGGGGCGGCCGTGGCGTTCGAGGAATCGTGGCCTAAGGAGTGCCTCATGCTGAAAGAGTTCGCGGACAACTGGTGGTCCTTCTCCCTTCGCGGCGTGTTCGCCCTGTTGTTCGGGATGGGTGCCCTATCGTATCCCGGGCTGACACTGCTCGTCCTCATCATATTCTTCGGGGCGTGGGCTCTGGTGGACGGTGTGACGGCTCTGGTCATGGGCTTCGGTGGGGATAAGAAGTGGTACCTGCTCGCCGGTGTGGTCAGCATCCTCGCCGGCCTCATCGCCGTCGCTCGCCCAGGAGCCACGGCCCTGGCCGTTCTGCTGGTGATCGGGATATGGGCGGTCGCCAAGGGGATCACGGAAATGGCCGCGGCGCTCCAACTCCGCAAGGACATCGAGGGCGAGTGGGCCATGGCATTGAGCGGCCTGGTGTCGCTGCTCTTCGGCCTGTTCGTGATCGTGCGGCCGGGCGCGGGTGCGCTGGCCATCGCGTGGATGATCGCTACCTACGCCTTCATCTTCGGCATCCTGCAGCTGTTGATCGGATTCAGGCTCCGCCGGCTCAAGAAGGAGATGGAGGCAGGCGCCGCTCCCGCGATGTGACCAGCAACCCTTACGTGAGGATCGACCCGGTGCGGAAGAGCACAACGGTGGACCAGAGCCGGCACCGTCGTCTCGGCGCACCATTGGCCCTCCTTTGGTGTGCGGCGCTCCTCTGCGTTCCGGGTGCGCGAGCCCAGGAGACCGAGCATGCTGGAGCCGCGGCAAACGAGCACGAGGAGTCTGAATACCGCCACGGCATAGGGCTGTTCGTCGGCGCCGCCACGCATACGGAGGCCGATGATACGGGCGGCGCCCTCGGTCTCAGCTACGGCTACGAGATCGCGCCGAAATGGGCGATCGGCGTCAAGCTGGAGTACGCCTCGAGCCAGCTGGAGCGGGACTTCGTACTCCTCGCGGGCGTGGTCTACGAGGTCGCCGAAAGGCTGGAGCTCGCGGCCGCGATCGGTGGGGAGAGGGTCGAGAAAGACGAGATTGAGCACGGTGAGGAGCACACGGTGACGGAGACGGAAGCGCTGCTTCGCCTCACGACCGGCTACGCGTTTCGGCTGGCCGACCGGTTGACCCTGTCTCCCGAGTTCAGCGCCGACATCGGCGGCTCACGGGTGACGTACATTTACGGCCTCGTTCTGGGGATCGGGCTGTAGCCGTCGCCGATCGACAGGAATCACCCATGGTCACCCGAGTTCCCAGGTTCCTGTGGCTGATTCCCGTGGCGGCGGCCGCGCTGGCTTTTCCGACGCTGCTCCGTCCGGATGCGCTCGTCATCACTCGGGCGATGCTGGCCAGCACCATAGCCGAGATCTGGATCGAGCCCGACTCGGTGGTGGTCGAGCTGGAGATCGGATCGCAGGATATCCACGCTTTCGGGAACCTGCTCCCTGACGAGATCTTCGAGCGCCTCGGCCATGTCCCGGAGCCGTGGGTCGACAGGCTCCTTCGATTCGTGGCCGAGGATTTCGCGGTCCGGGCCGACGACGGGCCACCCGCCCCGGGGCGTCTGCGCTCCATCGCCGTGCGCCAGCGGATCCAGCGCGACCAGGTGACGGGTGAGCCGTTGCCGAATCAGCCGGAGGACGCGGAGACCGTGATCTTCGCTCGCCTGGCGTACCCCATCCCCGGCCGGCCGTCCACGCTGACGCTCGGTCCACCGGTCCAGGAACCCGGAGGCGATCTGGCCAGCATCGGTTTCGTGACGTATCACATGGGCCTGCACGTCAACGACTTCCGCTACCTGGGACGTCCGGAGCGGCTCGTGCTGGATTGGACCGATCCATGGTTCTCGCAGTTCGAGAACCGAAACCTGTGGCGCCAGTACAAATCACCCCTCTCGGCATTCCTGTACGTGGAGCCGTTCGAAGTCCGGAAGGAGGTCGTCGTTCGGCCGCTGGACCTCGAGCAATGGGGGCTCGACCTCGGGCTGACGGGCCGGACGACGATTCCGGTAGCGGAGCAGGAAGAGATCAAGCGGCGGGTGGCGGAGTTTCTCGAAGAGCGAAACCCGGTCACCATCGACGGCCGCCCGGCGACAGGCTTCCTGGATCGGATCCACTTCATCTACCGGAACCTGCGTACCAGCGGCGTGATCCAGCCACCGCAGGATCTTCCCGTCATATCAGCCACTCTGGGCGTGATATACGTTTACCCGACGGAGCGACTTCCGGGAGAGGTCGAGATGACCTGGGAGCTGTTCCCGGATGGGGTCGACAGGATCCCGAGCGCCGCCACGGACGAGGCCGGAAGCCTGCCGTACTTCCTCTCGGAGGCAGACAACGTCCTGCAGTGGGAGAACTTCCTCACCCATCCGACGGTTCCCGGTCTGGTAGCCGTGGACAGGCCTCCGGCCCGCCGCGATTACCTGACGCTGCTGGCGGCGGCCTTCGCGTTGGCCGCTCTCGCCTGGCTGGCCAGGAGATACGCGGGATCTCTCCGGGGAGGCCGGCGCCCGCCGGCCCGGGTCCTTATCTCGGCGGCGCTCGCCGCGGTCGTCCTGTCGCTGACGCTGCCCATGGGCCTGAGGGCGGGGCGGCTGAGCCCCGAGGACACCCGGGCCATCCTCGGCGGATTGCTGCTCAACGTCTACAAGGCGTTCGACTACAGGCAGGAGGAGGTGATCTACGACGCTCTCGCCCGCAGCGCCTCGGGGGATCTCCTCACGGACATCTACCTGGAGACGCGTCGCAGCCTCGAGCTGGCCAACCAGGGCGGGGCCAGGGCCAGGGTGAAGACCGTGGACGTGCTGGGCGCCACGAACGAACAGCTGTCGGGCGAGCAGGGGTTCTCCACCCGGGCTGTGTGGAATGTGGCCGGCTCGGTGGGCCACTGGGGGCACGTGCACCAACGGGTCAACCAGTACGAGGCCGAGCTGACCGTACGGGTGATCGATGGTGCGTGGCGCATCACCGACCTGGAAGTGCTGCAGGAAGAGCGTCTCCAGTCACCGACGACGACGCCGAGCAGCGGTGCGCTTCCACCGGCCGGCGGCATGTGAGCATGATCCGGATCCGCGAGCTCGAATTCGAATACGGGGAAGGGGATTTCCGTCTGGCCATTCCCGGCCTGGACGTCGACGGGGGCACCACCACGGCCTTCATCGGCCCCTCGGGCTCGGGGAAGACCACCCTCCTCAACCTCATCGCGGGGATCGTCTCCCCGGCCACGGGCCGGATCGAGACGCACGGGACGGAGGTCTCGTCGCTGTCGGACGAGGAGCGGCGGCGATTCCGTATCACGAGCATCGGGCTTGTCTTCCAGGAGTTCGAGCTGCTCGAGTATCTGACCGTGCTGGACAACATCCTGCTTCCGTACCGGATCCATCCGGCCCTTCGTCTCGACTCCGCGGTGCGCGACCGGGCCCGGTCCCTGGCCGAGCGGGTTGGGATCGTGGACAAGTTGGACCGCCATCCGCGTCGGCTCTCCCAGGGAGAGCGACAGCGAGTCGCCGTGTGCCGTTCGGTGCTCACGGATCCGCCGCTGCTGCTCACCGACGAGCCGACGGGCAACCTCGATCCGGTGAACCGGGAAAAGGTGCTCGACATCCTGTTCGACTACGTGGAGGAGAGTGGCACGACGCTCGTGAGCGTCACACACGATCACGAGATCCTGAGCCGCTTCGAGCGTGTCGTGGACTTCCGCGACTTCCAAACGTCCGCAGAGATGGGCGCGGGCGCGGGGGGAGGTGACGCGGGATGAGGGACACGCTCTACCTCGCGTGGCGCTACCTGGCGTTTCACAGGGTGAAGACGGCGATCCTGGTGGCCGCCATCACCCTGATCGTGTTCCTGCCCGTGGGCCTTCGGGTAATCGTCGACCAGAGCTCCCGGCAGCTCACGGCGCGTGCCGAGGCGACCCCGCTCTTGATCGGCGCCAAGGGAAGCCCGACCGAGCTCGTCCTGAACACGCTCTACTTCAGCTCGGACGTGCCCGAGCGCACGACGTACGCCGAGGCCGCGGCCGTCAGACAGTCCGGTCTCGCGCGGGCGCTGCCCCTGTACGTCCGGTATCGGGTGCGCGGCCAGCCGATCGTGGGCACCACGCTGGACTACTTCGACTTCCGCGACCTCCGCGTCGCGGCGGGTCGCCAGATGGCCATCCTCGGAGAAGCCGTGCTCGGATCACGGGCCGCCGAGCGCCTCGGTGTGGGCCCTGGTGATCACGTCATCTCGTCTCCGGAGAGCGTGTTCGACATCGCGGGCGCCTACCCGCTGCGCATGCCGGTCGTGGGCGTACTGGAATTCTCGGACAGCGCGGACGACGACGCGGTGTTCGTGGATGTGAAGACGGCATGGGTGATCGAGGGACTGGGACACGGACACCAGGATCTCTCGCGCCCGGAGGCGGCTTCCGGTGTATTGCGACGAGAGGGCAACGTCGTGGTCGGCAACGCCTCGGTCATGCAGTTCAACGAGATCACGCCGGAGAACATCGACAGATTCCACTTCCACGGCGATCTGTCGGGCTTTCCCCTCACGGCGGTCCTGGCCGTCCCCCCCGACCAGCGCTCCTCGGCGCTCGTGCAGGGACGCTATCAGACGGCCGAGCTGACTCAGATCGTCCGACCGGTGGAAGTCATGGACGAGCTGCTCGACACGATCCTCACGGTCGAGAAGTTCGTCATCGCCGGGGCGGTCACCGTCGGACTGGCGACCCTGGCAACCGCTTTCCTTGTGTTCATGCTGTCGCTGCGTCTGCGCCGGCGGGAGCGCGAGACCCTGTTCAAGATCGGCGGCTCGCACGGCGCCGTGGCGACCGTGATGGTCTCGGAGATCGTCGGGGTCCTGGTGGCGGGCGTGTTGCTGGCGGCTTGCCTGACGGCGCTCACACAGGCGTACGGCGACGTGATCATCCGGGCGTTGATCCGGTGACCCTTATCGATTGAGGTATCGATGATACCCGAGACAGGTGCCCGCAGGGTGGCGGGGATGGGCTGCGCCGTCCTGCTGATGGCTGCCTGCGGTCCGGAGGCGGGCCGGGACACCGCGGAAAGATCCGCGGCTCCGGCAGCCGGGCCGCTGGTTGTGTACGCGGTCAACTACCCGCTCGCCTACTTCGCCGAGCGCATCGGGGGAGATGCGGTCCAGGTGGAATTCCCGATTCCATCGGATACCGATCCGGCGTTCTGGGCTCCCGACGCGGAGGCCGTGGCCGCGTTTCAGGAGGCCGACCTGATTCTGCTCAACGGCGCGGGCTACGCGAGCTGGGTTCCCAAGACGTCGCTTCCGGCGTCGAAGCTGGTGAACACTTCGGCCGCCTTCGAGGACATGTACATCGTCATGGAGGAAGAGGTCGTGCACACGCACGGACCGGAGGGCGAGCACGAGCACGCGAACGTGGCGTTCACCACGTGGCTCGATCCTCTGCTGGCCATCGAGCAGGCGAGAGCCATCCGGGAGGCCATGACAGCGGGGCGTCCGGACCAGGAAGCGGTCTTCTCGGAGAACTTCGCCGCCGTGGAAGGCGACCTGACGGAGATCGACTCGCGACTGGAAACGTGGGCCGAACGCTGGTCGGGGACGCCGGTTCTGGGCTCGCATCCCGTGTATCAGTATCTGGCGCGCCGGTACGAGCTCGACATGCGGAGCGTCCACTTCGAGCCCGACCAGGTGCCATCGCCGACGGCCTGGCGAGATCTGGGAGAGATCGCGCGCCAGCACGGTGCCCCTTGGATGTTGTGGGAAGGACCGCCGTCCGAGGAGATTCGGGCGCGGCTCGAGGCCGATTACGGCATCGCGACGGCGGTGTTCGACCCGAGCGGCAACCGCCCGGACTCGGGCGATTACCTGTCCGTGATGCGAGCCAACGTGGAGGCCCTCGAGGCGCTCGAGGCCTTCTAACGGGCGACCCGGAGGCGGCCGCCCGGGCTCATGTCACGCTCCGGCGTGCCGCCACCGGTGATTGTCGATTCGGTCCCTGGTCCCGCCGAACACGATGTCCCGGATAGGATCCGAATCCAGAAAGTCGTGCGGAAACCCCATCTCGATGCCGCTCGTGTCGTCGAGTCGTGCCAGCTGCTCCGCGGACAGCGTCACCTCCAGAGCGCCCAGGTTGTCCTTCAGCTGCCGGACGTTGCGGGCCCCGATCAGAGGAACGATGACGCCGTGCTGTTGGCGGACCCAGCTCACGGCCACCTGGGAGGGAGTGCAGCCGATCTCCTCGGAGATGTCGACCACAACGTCGGCGATCTCTAGGTTCCGCTCGATGGTGGCCGCACCTTCCTTCGCCCGCCCCTCCTCCGGCGATGCGCCGCGGCTGTACTTCCCGGTCAGCGTGCCGGCGCCGAGGATGCTCCACGGAGTCACCGCCATGTCCAGCGCGCGCGCCATCGGAATGAGATCGCGCTCGGCCGTCCGATCGATCAGGCTGTAACGGAGCTGAAGCGCCACGAAAGGGCTCCAGCCTCGCAGATCGGCAACCGTGTTGGCTCGTGACACGATCCACGCGGGGGTGTCCGAAACGCCCACGTGGAGGACCTTGCCGGCCCGCACCATGTCATCCAGCGCTCGCATGACGACCTCGGCCGGAGTCGTGAAGTCCCACATGTGCACCCAGTAAAGGTCCACGTAGTCCGAACCGAGCCGCTTGAGGCTGGCTTCGAGCGCCTGCACCATGTTCTTGCGGTGATTGCCGCTGAAGTTGGGATCGCCCTCTCTCATCGAGATCGTGTACTTCGTGGCGATGACCCAGTGCTCCCGATCCGCGGCGACGAACTCTCCGACGTATTCCTCGCTGGTCCCGTCGGTGTACCGGTTGGCGGTGTCCAGGAAGTTGCCCCCCGCCTCCGCGTACACGTCGAACATGCGGCGGCTCTCCTCCTTCGACGCGCCCCACCCCCATTCCGGCCCGAAGGTCATAGTTCCGAGCGCCAGCTCGGACACCCGCAGTCCGCTTCTTCCGAGCAGCTTGTAGCGCATCAGCCTGTCATTCCGGTTTCTGTGGGTCGGTCGAGACTGCGCGCCACGCCGGTGACGAGCACGAGGACCGCAACCATCTGAACGATGTGGAAGACACCGTTGTGATCGAACGGCCAGATCAGCGTGAAGCTCGCGGTCTCCGTCGCCTGGATGGCGGCCGCGACGATGTTGAGCGCTATGCCCGCCACCATCAGCCACGCCCATCGATGTCTCGTGCGAAGCGCCAGGCGTAGGTACAACGCCAGGGCGAGCAGCATCGCGACGGCCTCATACAGGATGAACACCAGGAACGTGCCCGGGAACACGAACGTGACCAGGTAGAAGCCGCCGCCCAGGATCAGGGCGGGAATCAGCAACCGCCGGGCCGCCTCGGGACCCGAGCCGTCGTACACGGCGGCCACCACGAACAGGGCCACGACGAGGCCCAGAGACAGGAACAGGGGCTGCCAGACCACGTATCGCGCGGTATCCGTCAGGTCGAACCCGTGGGCGATCGCCCCCAGGGCGGACGCGATGCCGAGCAGGCCCAGAACGTTGATCCACAGCTTCACCTTGCGGGGATCCGACTCCCGACGCGCCGACAGCCAGCGGATGCAGCCCAGAGCGAGCACCGCCAGGATGGCGTCCGTGGCCGCGGTCGTGAGCTCGGTGGGTACCGGATTGAAGGTCATGCGTCCTCCGGCTGATCCTGTTGACGTGCGAGTGACCCTCGCGGACATGCCGCCGCCAACCTAGTTTCGGCGCTTCCCACCCGCCAATTGGGGCGGGCGGACTCGAAACGGACGACGACAACAGGGGGAGACCAATAGTGAGAGCCAGCGGGTGGCGACTGTGCGTGGTCGCGGCATTGATCGTCGGCACGGCGGGAGTGGCGGAGGCTCAGAAGGTTGAGGTCACTCCATTCGTCGGTTACCAGTTTGGTGGGGAAATCAGGCTTGTCGACGGCAACCTGCGACTCCAGGACGACATGAGCTACGGCGTGGTTCTGGACTACACCCTGAACCGCCAGGCGCAGCTCGAATTTTCCTACACACGTCAGGACACGAAGCTCGAGTTCAATGAGTTCCAGGGCGGAAGGCGCCCGATCTACGACGTGTCGGTCAACTACTGGCAGTTGGGCGGCCTGTATCGATTCAATCCGACCGCCACGGTACGGCCCTTCTTGACGGGAACGCTGGGCTTTACCTACTACGGAGTCGGCGATCAACTCGACGACGACGCGCCACGGATCAACAGCGACACGTTCTTTTCCATGGTGTTCGGTGGGGGGGTCAAGATCTTCCCGTCCGAGCGCATAGGAATTCGCTTGGCCGGTCACCTCTACAGTACGATCATCAGCTCGGGCGGCGGTTTCTGGTGCGGCACCGGTGGGTGTGGCGTCGGATTGAGCGGTTGGGGTGTGTGGCAGGGGGACGTGTCGGCCGGTCTGATTATCGCTATGTGAGCCCCGCGGCGGGATGAGCCACCGCCGCACGACTGCCGTATCTGAGGCAACTCAGCCGATCGGACTCCCGGGCGGCGCCTCGGCCGGTGCCGGCGCGGATCTCGGTTCCTCGAGCCGGTCCAGATAGCGACTGATATCCGACCACGCGGCCCGGCGCGACAGCTCGAGCCACACCTTCCCCGCCGCTTCATCCCAGTACAAGGGAATGAAACCGTCGGTCCGTGCCATGCCCTCCGTCTTCTGCTCGATGGACGGAACGGGCTCGGCGCCGTCCGGTTCCCCGGCCTCCTGAGCGATCGAGAGCGCCGGCGCGCCGGCGAGAGCGCAGGCGAGAAAGACAACCCGGACCAGGGACATCGGCGACGGCCACGCGCTGATGTGAACACGCTCCACCGACCTCATCCGGCCTCTCCTTTGCCCGATGCTTCGCTGACTACGATGAGAGACACGCTTATCGTCTCCAACGCCAGCGAGCCAAC
>JBDHFS010000013.1:0-21330 GCA_039590285.1 Gemmatimonadota bacterium | reverse complement strand
GCTCAGAGCGGGAACGCGCTTCCGTCGCATCCGGAACGCATCGCTGTCTCAGTGCACGCCGCCCATCATCTTCTTGATCGGGCGGGCGAACAGGAGGAACAGCACACCCATCAAGCCGACGCTGATCGCCACCGTGAAGAACAGCTGCGGCAGGGGCATCGTCTCGAACTGACCCGCCACCAGGCCGGCGACGAGGTTGCCGAGCGCGGCGCCCATGAACCAGGTACCCATCATCTGTCCCACGAACTTGGGCGGCGACAGCTTGGTGATGCTGCTCAGGCCGACCGGGCTGAGGCACAGCTCGCCGCACGTGTGCAGAAAGTACGTCGAGATGAGCCAGCCTGGGCTGACCAGCTGGCCCTCCACGGTGTACGTGGCCCCCCACGCGATCACGAGGAACCCGACGCCGAGGAGAAGCAGGCCGAGCCCGAACTTGAGGGGCAGGGAAGGTTCCTTCTTGCGCTGGTCCAGCCACACCCACAGCCAGCCGAACACGGGGGCCAGGGTGATGATGAACAGCGGGTTGATCGACTGCAGCCAGCTGGCCGGCGCCTCCCACCCGAGTACGTTTCGGTCCGTAAGTCGCTGGGCGAACAGGTTGAGCGACGAGGCCGCCTGCTCGAACCCGGCCCAGAATATCGAGGCTCCGAGGAACAGGAAGAAGATTACGACGACGCGCTTCTTCTCGACCGAGTCCAGGCCACCGAAGGAGAGCACCGACGTGAAGAAGAGTACCGCGATCGCCAGGATGATGACGCCCGTGGCCTGCGCCGCTCCCTCCAGGGTGATGTTGACCGCGCCGCTGCTTCCCAGGTAGTAGAGAACGATCGCGATTACGCCAACGAGGGCCAATCCCAGAAGCAGCTGGCGCATCGCCTGCGGCCTCGCGGCTTCGGCCTCCGCGCGGAACTTGCCCGCATCGCCGAGGAAACCCCAGCCGAGCCGATACTGGATCAGACCGAGCACCATCCCTACGCCCGCCGCGGCGAAGCCGAGGTGCCAGTCGATGTTCTCGCCCAGGTAGCCGCAGATCAACGGGGCGACGAAAGCCCCGATGTTGATCCCCATGTAGAAGATCGAAAAGCCGGCATCCCGTCGTGCGCCGCCCTCGGGGTACAGCTCTCCCACGATCGTGCTGACGTTGGGCTTCAGAAGCCCCGTGCCAAGGACGACAAGAATGAGGCCCGCGTAGAACGCGGCCATTCCGCCGGTGGCGTGCGCCGCGATGCTGAAGTTCCCCGCCGCGATCAGGACGCCGCCCCACAGTACGGAGCCGCGCTGACCCATCAGACGGTCCGCCACCCACCCGCCCGGGAGGGCGAACAGATAGACGCTGGCCACGTAGATCCCGTAGATCGCGGCCGCCGTGGCTGCGGTCATCCCCAGGCCCCCGGTCGTGGCGGCGGCCGTCATGAACAGGATCAGGATCCCGCGGCCGCCGTAAAAGCTGAAGCGCTCCCACATTTCGGTGAAGAAGAGGGTAGCGAGGCCGCGCGGATGTCCGAAGAAGGAGTTATCGCCAGGTATGACGGGCGAGGAAGATGTTGGAGCCGAGCCCGTGGAATCGCTCATCAGCTCTGTCGCCTCCTGATCGGTCCGAGGATGAGGAAGGCAGCGACAGGCTTGCCCCGGCCCGCCGATACCGGACGATCGAAGCGCACAATATCGTCGCCCTCCAGGCTTCTGAGCAAGTTCACGTGCCGGGCACCGCTTCCAGGAATAGACGGGCTGTTTCCGGCCATCCGTACCTGCGCCATCGAGCCCGGCCGGCGGCGGACAACCGATCCCTGAGCGCCCGATCGCGCAGAAGGTCGAGCAGGGCATCGGAGAGCGCTCGAATGTCGTCAGGCGGGACGAGGAGCGACACTTCGCCGTGCGGCGCCACCTCGGGGATCGCTCCCGCGTTCGCGGCGACGATGGGCAGGCCGGCCGCCATAGCCTCCAGGAAGACGATGCCAAAGCCCTCCTGCCGCGACGGGAGGCAGAACACATCGGCGTGTGTCATCTCCGCGACGATCGCATCGCGAGTGGCCGCCGCTCCGAGGAACGCGACGCCCCCATCACCCAGACCCAGTGATGCGGCGAGCGACCGAAGGCGAGGCAGCTCAGGACCCCCACCGATCACTCGAAGCTGGACGCCGGGCATCTCTCGCCGCACCTGGGCCATCGCTTCAATCAGAGCCGCCGTGTTCTTACGCCGATACTGGCGCGCAATGGTGATCACCACCCCAGGTCCATCGCTCGAGACGTCCCGCCTCGGGGCGCTCGACCATTCCTCGACATCGATCCCCTCCGGCACGATCCGAATCCGGGCCGGATCCAGACCGTACTCCCTGACCGCCACACGGCGACTGTGCTGGCTGGTGACCACGACCCGGTCGGCCCGACGCGCGTTGCGCCGCTCCAGCCGCGACAGGACGCCGAACCGAAGTCGATTCCAGCCGGTCTCGAAGATCCGCTCGTCTGCCGCAACGCCTTTGAACGCAACTACGTACGGATATCGCGCGGTTGGGCTCAGGAAGCAGCCGTCGAAGTCGAAGCCGACGAGCAGGTCGGGGGAAAGGTCACGGAGACGCCAGCGCAGCCCGACGTTGTAGAACAGGCGGGTGAGGTCGTGGTTCGGCAGCCGGGCCCGGGGGCGCAGCACGGTAACCCGGTGGCCCAGATGCCGCAGCCCCGCTGCCAGTCCGCCGATGGCTACAGCGGAGCCGCTGCCACGCTCCCGGTCCGCGTACCAGGAATCGAGAAAGACGATGTCGCGCGGTCCGGCCTGAACCGTCACGGATCGGCGGCTACAATCGATCGATACGGGCCGCCAGGATGAAATCGCTCTCCGTGAGCCCGTCGATCTTGTGGGTGAAGATCTCGATCTCCACGCGGCCCCAGCTCAACCGGATGTCCGGGTGATGTCCTTCCTGCTCGGCCAGCTCGCCGACGCGGTTCGTAAACTCGAGCGCCGACACGAAGTCCGCGAACGGGAACACCTTATGGAGATGGTGCGCCTTCACGACATCCCAGCCGCCGCCCAACTGGTCGTGCAGTGCCTGTAGCTCGGTGCCCGCCAGGGGCGGAACGCCTCCGCGACAAGGTACGCAATGTTTCGAGGCGAGCCTTTCACTCATTCGATCACTCCCGGATCTGGCGTCTTTCAGTCGACGTCCGTGCCTTCCGCCGCCGGCCTGTCCGAGGCCAGCGCCACACGATTCCGCCCGAGCCGCTTCGCGGTGTAGAGGGCGCGGTCGGCGGAACGCATGAGGGACTTGGGGTCGTCACCGTCCTCGGGGAAGAACGCTACACCCAGGGAAGCCGTCAGGTCCACCGGTACCGGCGGGTCCTCCTCGAGAACCAGATCGTCGATCCGGTCGCGAAGCCGTTCCGCGATGCTCAGAGCCAGCTGGCGATCCGCTCGAATCAGCAACACGGCGAATTCCTCGCCCCCGATACGAGCGATCTGGTCGCTGTCGCGCACGGAATCGCGGAGTGTGCTCGCCAATACCTGGAGACACTGGTCCCCCGCGTGATGCCCGAATCGATCGTTCACCAACTTGAAGTGGTCCAGGTCCAGGAACACGAGCGCGAGCGGCTCGCCGTAGCGAGTCGCCCGGCCGACGTTTTCCTCGAGCTGCTGGTTGAAGTGGCGGCGGTTGAACAAACCGGTGAGCGCGTCCGTGATGGCCAGCCGCCGGGTTTCGTCGAGCAGCTGCGCGCTTCGGATCACTTCCGCTGCCTGGCGCGCGATGACCGTGATGGTCTGAACGTGCTCCGGTCCGAACGCATCCGGCTCCACCGATTCCGCGTTGAATACGCCTATGATGCGCCCGTCGGCGATGAGCGGGACGGCGACCTCGCTGCGCGCGCCGGGGACCCCCGGAATGTAGGCGTCGGCGTCGCCCAGCTCCGCGATGTCGGGCACGATCTGCGTACGCCCCGTCTGCGCGCACTTGCCCGTGACCCCCTGTCCGACCGGGATCTCGAGGAACCGCACGGCGACCTGATACCCCTGTCCCGCCGCGACCCTGAGAGACTGCCGCTCGTGGTCCAGCAGCAGAATCGCCGACTGGCCCTGCGGGATGACCTCGGCCGCGATCTCGAGCATGGAGTTCAGCGTGGCGCCGAGCGCTCCGGCTTCGCTCGCAAGGTCCGCGATCCTGTACAGAGCGCTGAGCTGGTCGATGCGATTCCGGAGCTCCGACTGGGCCTGGAAGGCCAGGATGCCCAGAGCCGCCTGTGTGCCCAGAACCGTGAGCAACTTTTCGTGCTCCGACGTGAAAGCGTATAGCCGATCCGACTCCACGTTGATGACGCCAGCCACGCGGTTCCCGACGATGAGCGGCACCGCGAGGTTGGAGCGGGCCTCGTCGAGTCCGCGGACGTATCGGGGGTCCTGCGAGACATCTCCCACACGCACCGACTCGCGATGCTCGGCTGCCCAGCCCGAGAGTCCCTCGCCGAGAGTGAGGGAGGAGGCGCGAATCGCTTCGGCCCGACTGCCGTAGCCGGTGAGCTGTTCCGTCGACAGTCGGCCGGTATCCTCATCCAGCAGCATGACCGCGGCGTGCTCGAATCCGATCAGCTCGCGGGCTCGCTGCAGCACTTCGGCCAGGAGCTCATCGAGGGTGTCGTGTAACCCGAGCGCCCTCGTGCTTTCGTACAGCGCATCCAGCGTCCCCAGGGCCCGCCCCTCGGGCGGCCGGTCGCCTTCCGAGCCGGAGTCGGCGCCGGTCATCATACCGGGAGCGATTCCCCGATCGGCTGGATCGGCGATTCAGCGCGGCGAGCCAAACGTGACCTCCAGCTCCACGCGCTCTCCGTCCCGAACGACGATCACCTTCGCCCGATCGCCGGGATCCGATTCCGAAAGGACGACCATGTAGTCCTGGACCCCCGTTATCTCCATGTCTCCGATCTGGACGATGAGGTCGCCGCGCATGAGGCCCGCTTCTGAGGCCGGACTGTCGGGGCGCACGTCCGACAACAGCAGGCCGGGCGATCCGTCCGCCGGACCCGCGTAGTCCGGAATCGTTCCGAGCCGGGCCTTCAGAGCCATGCGCTGGCGCTGAGGACCGTCCGACGTCTTGACCAGCGTGAGCTCGGCCTCACGATTGGCGACGGAGCCGGCCACATCGGACACGAGCCAGGCTACCCGCGCCGCCCCCTCGGCGTTGATCAGGTACGCATCGTCCGTGGACTTGTGGTATTCGGCATGCGTGCCGGTAAAGAAGTGCAGCACTGGAACATCCGCCGCGAAGAAAGCCGACTGGTCGGACGATCCGAAGCCATCACCGCCAATTGTGCACGCGAAACCGAACTGCTCGCACATCGGGGCCATCAGGTCCTTCCACTCCTCGGCGGAGTCTCCTCCCAGCACCTGGAGGCGGTCGTCCCGAAGTCGGCCGACCATGTCCATGTTGAGCATCGCGACGATGTCCTCGATCACCAGGCCCTCAGGTGGGCGACGTACGAGGTTGCTCGCGCCGACCAGGCCCCTCTCTTCCGCGGAGAACGCCATGAAGACCACGTCCCGCTTCAGCTCTCGGCGCCGCTCCACCATCTGGCGCGCGACCTCGAGAAGCGCCGCCGCGCCGGACGCGTTGTCGTCCGCGCCATTATGCACGGCTCTTACATCGGGCTCCAGGGAGCCCTGTCCGCCGAATCCGAGGTGATCGTAGTGAGCCCCCACCACGACCGTACCGTCGAGCTGACCATTGCCCGGAATGCGTCCGACTACATTGAAGGCATAGACGAATCCCTTGACGGAGTGCGGATCGTCGGGGTTCGTGATGGGCACGCCGAATACGTGCCGATACCCGGTGTCATCTCCGGCCGGCTCGAGACCGATCTCCCGGAACCGCTTCTCGATGAAGAGGCCAGCTTGCGCGAGACCCTCCGAGCCCAGGCCCCGACCCATACGGGCATCGTCCGCCAGCCACTCGACGTCCGCCCGGTACCTGGCCGCCGCGCGCTCCAGCGCATTCGAGATCGATTCGGAGCCATCGCTCTGGCCGTGAGCTGCCGTTGCCGTCACCAGGATCAACGCCGCCGCGACGGTCAGGGCGTCGCGCAGCCGGCCGAGCCCCGGTGCCATCCCTCGCCGCTGCCGTTCCTCACCCTGCCGATGACGATCGGGCACCGGCGACATATAAGCTGCGTTGAGCGACATCGAGTTCCTCCGAATGAGAAGCTTCCAGAACCGGCACGAGTCGGGCCACAATGTGCCCGGGCCTCGAATGCCCGGCAACCGGCGTGCCAATGCCTGTCTCAGAAGGCCCCGCCGCCACCCCCGCCGAAGCCGCCGCCCGAGAAGCCGCCCCCCCCGCCACCCGAGAACGCCGATCCACCGGAGCTACGCGGGGCCGACGTCATGGCAGTGGCTGCGTGTCGCGTCATGCCCGACAGGTCACCGACGAAAACCGTCGGGTGAAAAGACGTGTATCCGGTTCCCCGGTACCATTCGGGCGGCTCCTTGTAGATGTCCGCAAAGGCCGCGGCCCACTTCTTCTCGACTCCCAGGGCCATGGCATAAGGAAGGAATCGCTCGAACATTTCCGGTCCGGTGATCATACGCTTGAACCGGTCCGACTCCACTCGCTCCAGAAACTCCTCGAACCCGAGAGCCGCCTCCAGTGCCCGCGCTCCAGCGATCGTGCGTGCCGGCATGAACAAGCCGAAGCCCATGACGACGACGCCGGTCGCGACACCCGCGAGGACGACCGTGAGCTGCGCCATCCCGGTGAAGGCGGACAGGGCCATACCGCCGGCGATGAGAAGTGCACCCACCACCAGTGCGGTCACGATCCAGAAAGCGAGCACACGGTCCGGCCGGCTCCGGTAGAAGCGGCGCGTCAGGAGTTCGTCGAAGATCGCGGACTTGATTCCTGGGAGGTCCTTGTAGAACTCGTTCTCCAGATCCGACATGTGGACCCGGGAACCAGCGCCGGGGGACCCGAAGACGGCTTTCAGCAGCCTGCGCTCGTGGCTCTTCAGCTCGCCCCATTCTTCGACCCCCCGTCGCAGCTCGAGGACGTAATCCTGCTCGCGCATCAGGCCGAGAAACTTCTCCACCTCGATTTCCTCGATGAGCACGAACCCGCGCACGGCCAGGTCCACGAGGATCGCCGTCACATCCCGCAGATCTGGACGATTGTCGACCAGTACGCCGACTTCCGATGGTGTGAGGTTGTCGGGTGGCTCGTATCGTGGCGTGATCGGCCTGCGCTCGGGATCCCGGCCGAGCCGGCGCCACAACCGTCGCATGGCGAAGAACGCGACAAGCGGTATCAGAAGAGGCCAGTTGCTGAATAAGAATCCTGAAATTCTGTCCCACAGGCCTGGACGGCGGATCAGGTACTCACCGTTCGCCGCTGTGCTCGTCTCCGCTTCTCCGGTCGGTGGCTGCCGGTCCGTAGCCCCGCCCACGAACGAGTCCCACGCGACCGCGATCGTCAGCCCCTCGTGGATCCCCAACGGTCGCCGGGACCGGGCGTCCACGATGAAATCCGAGATCCGGACATCCACCGCATCCTCCGTGGAGCCGAGACCGCCCGTGAAGCCACGGACGCGAACCCCGGTCACCGCGGCAGGAAGGCGTACCCGCACGCTGGCTCTCTCGATCGGGACCGGCCACTCGTCGCCCGTGACATTCCAATAGAGCTCGTCCCAATGCTGATCGTCTTCCCGGAAGAAGCGGAGCGCGTTATCGACGGTGTACCGGATCACGACCGTGCGGACGGCGTCCGAAGCGTCGGGAACCCAGATCTTGATCTTTCGATAGTGGCGATCGCGGCTGATCTCGTAGCGCAGCGGCCGGCCCGCCCCATCCTCTACGGCCCCGACGCGCAGGCCGAGCGTGTAGTTCAGGTTTGCGCGGGTTCGATATTGGATGGGAATCGTCCGGAAGACCCCGTTGTAGGATCCCTCGAAGCGCACCCGCATCGTCTCGGTGACCTGAACGTCTCCGCCCCGCCGGACCTGAAGCTCGGCCCTGAAATCCTCGATCACCCAGGACCGGGCCGGCACGGATCTGGAGATGAGCAGGGGCAGGTCCCACTCGGGGTGCGAGACGGTCGCCGCCGCGGTCGGGCCCTCCGGCACGGCGAGCTGCATGGCGAACAGTCCCGCCGCCAGCCCGAGAATCCGGGTCACGCCGGCCGTGATGACTGATGGCCGGACGGGCGCCGCTGGGCGCTCAGTCGCCTCCCGTCCCGAAGTCGACTTTCGGGGCCTCACGCTGCGCTTCGTCATCGAGCTCGAAGAACTCCTCTTTCTCGAACCTGAAAGCGTTCGCCACCAGCACCGACGGAAACTGCTCGACCCTGGTGTTGTAGTCGCGCACGACGGCGTTGTAGTATCGGCGGGCGTTCTGCACGGCGCCCTCGATCTCCTCCAGGCTCTCCTGAAGGCTCGTGAAGCTCTCGACCGCCCGCAGCTCCGGGTAGGCCTCCGACAGGGCGAACAGTGACTTGAGCGCCCCCGTGAGCATGTTCTCCGCCTGCGCCTTGTCAGCCGGACCGGAGGCGCTCATCGCCCGGTTCCGGGCGTTGATCACGGCCTCGAGGGTGCCCGACTCGTGGCTCGCGTAGCCCTTCACCGTCTCCACGAGATTCGGGATCAGGTCGTAACGCCGTTTCAGCTGCACGTCGATGTCCGCCCATGCGCCCCGTGCCTGCGTGCGCAACTTGACGAGCGAGTTGTAAACGGTGATGCCACCGATAGCGAGTATCGCGACGATGATCAGGAGCCAGGTCACGGCGCCCTCCAGGTCCGGGTGCGGAGGTTATGGATCGGCGAGGGCAGAATACGCGAATCCTTCCTTCCGTGTAAAGCGCCCGACCGTTTCCACTCAGCCGATCCAACCCCGGGCATCTCCAGGCCGGTCATGGGGAAGGCCCCGTCCCCTACGAGTGCGACCACCGGTGCGCTCGGACATCCGAGCGACGCTCCGATAGCGGCCGGGACGAGTAACCCATGCATGAATAGTCCACGGGCGCGAGGAAACGCCCCGGAGCTTCCAGCGACAGGGCCGACCGCTGCGCAGGACGGATTGGACGTCGAGGGCCCTGATCAGCAGCGGGATCTGCCGGCGCACGCCCGCAGGTCTGGCCAGGAGCATCGCCTCCACGAGAGCTTCACCCTCGGCCCAGGCATCGGGCGTCAGGCTGGACGCCTCGGGTACGAAAGTGATGACCAGGGCACGGAACGGCTCGCGCACGGGAGCGAGAACGGATCGGCTCACTCCTGAGCTCCGGCGCAGGCTCATGGAGCGGCTTCCACCTTCCACACTTTACCATTCGAGGTCGTCAGGTAGACCTCGCCCGAGCCGTCCCGTCCGAAAGATGTAACCCGCCCGGGAGACGGCACTGTCCACTCGGTCTGGTCTACCGCCCCACCCGACTCCCAGCGGAAGCTCCGCAGCCAGCCGGCGCAGTAGTCGGAGTAGAGATAGTGACCACTGAGCTCCGATATCGCCAAGCCCCGATAGACCACACCTCCCGTGACCGAGCACTCCGGGTCGTGCCCGTACTCCACCGCCGGCAGCACCAGGCCACCCGTGTCACAGGTGGCAGCGCCGAAGCACTCGGACCCCTCCATCACGCTCCACCCGTAGTTGAGCCCCCCCTGTTCGAAGGGGGTCACGTCGATCTCCTCGAGGCGGTTCTGGCCCACGTCGGCCACGTACAGGAGACTCTCCACGGGGTCGATATCCAGGCGCCACGGGTTACGCAGCCCCCACGCCCAGATCTCGGGTCGGAGAGTTCCGCTGCCAGCGTACGGGTTGTCGGGCGGAATCGCGTACGGAGCCCCACCGTCCACGTCGACCCGAAGGATGGAACCCAGGAGCGAAGCTCTGTCCTGACCGGTGCCGAACGGATCCCCGGCCCCGCCGCCATCCCCCAGCGCGATGTACAACTTGCCATCGGGACCGAACAGAACGTGCCCCCCGTTGTGGTTCCCCGCAGGCTGCGCCACCTGGAGAACGAGTCGAGCGCTCCCCGGATCGACGGCGTCCGGGTCCGAGCCCACTGCGTACCGCACCACGCGGGTGTCTCCCCCGGTGTCCGTGTAGCTGACGAACACCAGACCGTTCTGCTCGAAGGAGGGGTGAAAGGCGATGCTCAGGAGACCCTGCTCGTTGCCCCCCGCTACCTGCCCGCTGAGATCGAGGAACGGGGCCTCCCGGATGCTCCCGCCGCGGAGTATGCGCACGGTCCCGGTCTTCTCGACCACGAAGATACGGTCATCCCCGCCGGGAGCGGCCACATGAACCGGCGAGGAAAGACCCGATGCCACCTCCGTCAGCACCAGTCTGAGCTCTCCCGGCGGGTCGCTCGGCGGGTCGCCGTCCGTGGGCATGTCCTCCGGGCCGACGGTTCCGGGAGCCGAATCGCCGCATCCGAGGCCGATCAGGGCCATGACCAGGACCAGCGCGGTCTTGCCGGCGAACGAAGTGCTCACGACGACTCCAGCATGGCGTCGAGCGCCGGCCGGGGCACGGCGCCGGTTTGCCGAGCCGCCTCGCTTCCGCCACGGAACAGGATGAGCGTCGGAATGCTCCGGATGCCCAGCGCCGACGATATCTGCGGGTGCGCGTCGGTGTCCAGCTTCGCCACCAGGAGCTCGCCCACCCGGTCCGCCGCCAGCTCGTCCAGAACCGGCGCCATGATCTTACATGGGCCACACCACTCGGCGTAGAAGTCGACCAGCACCGGCACCTCCGAGTCGCGAACCAGCCTCTCGAGGTCTTCGCCGCCGATCCTGATCGGTCGATCCAGGAGGAACGGGCGCCCGCACTCACCGCACTTCGGACGGTCCACCGCCCGGTCCATGTCCAGCCGGTTCATCTTGAGACAGAACGCGCACCGCAGCTCCACCGCCCGGCCGCCTGTCATAGTCGTGTCGATCATACCGGTCCTCTACCGCGGTCCACGAGTCGGCACTTCCGCCGACCGAACTTTAACGGACTCCAACTCGGTCGGCGATGCGTCGCGCGACGAAGTCCACCGCCGCCGCCTCCGCCCAGAATGTGGGGTGACCCGCACCCCGTCCCGCCACGAATCCCAGATGCCCCCCGGTATCGCTGAACACGGCTCGGATCGCCGGGTTCCCCCTGACTTCCGCCCGGGGAAGCGACTCCGCCGGAACGAAAGGGTCGTCCAGCGACTGGATGAGCAGAGTCGGCGAGGCGATGCGGGACAGGAACTGGTCGGAGCTGCAACGCGCGTAATAGTCGTCGGCGTCGCGGAATCCGTGAACAGGGGCCGTAATTTGATCGTCGAACGTCCGCAGCGTGCGGCAACCGCGCACGCGACGCTCATCGAGCGTGCCCGGGAACTTCCGCGTGCGGGCCACAGCCTTTCGCATCATCGAGCGGAGAAAGTGCTTCGTGTACAGCCGCCCGGCGCCCTGCTCGAGCGCCATGGCGCTCGCCCGCAGGTCGAAGGGCACGGATACGGCCGCGGCCCCCGCCGGGCCGGGCACCTCCGCACCGATCTCTCCCAGGTACTTGAGAACGACGTTTCCTCCCAGCGAGTATCCGATGAGACCGTGGTGGACACCCTTGCGGGATGCGCGGAGGTGCCTGAGCACCTCGTCCAGGTCTCCCGTCTCGCCGGAGTGATAGGAGCGAAGAGAGCGGTTGGGCTCGCCGCTGCAGCCACGGAAGTTCATGGCCACGGCCTCGATCCCCCTCTCGGCCAGAGCGGCGCACGTGATGCGCATGTAGCCCGATGCGGCGGAACCTTCGAGTCCGTGCAGCACCACCACGAAGGGAACCGTCTCCGCGACATTGGCGCGGCGCACCGGCGGAGCCACGTCCAGGTCCACGAAGTCTCCGTCCTCCAGCTCGAGCCGCTCCCTCCGCGCGTACGGTGACGCGGCCCGGGACCGCAGGACACGGCCGACCATGGTCTGCGCGTTCGGGCCACGGAGCCACCACGCCGGAGTGAATTCCGACTGCCGGTCGCTCGCATTCGTGTTGTGCGACTCTCTCGCCGATGACAAAGTGCCGTGTCCAGTCTGCGAAACGGGGAATCGAATTGCGCATCCTACACACGGAATCGTCCCGGGTCATGGGGGGTCAGGAGCGCCGCGTGCTTGCCGAGAGCATCGGAATGCAGGAGAGGGGGCATTCTGTGTGGATCGCGACTCCCCGTGAGGGAGCTCTCGGAACCCTGGCTGCCGAGGCCGGACTCGATGTGGCCACGATCCCCTGCCGGCGCTCACGTCTTCCCGGAACCGTCATGCGGCTTCGCAGGCTGATTCGGGAACTGTCGCCTGACATCGTCAACTCGCACAGCTCGGGCGACAGCTGGCCATGCGCGCTGGCGCTGCCGGCAAGTCCAAGTCGCCCGGCCCTTGTTCGAACACGACACATTTCCGCCCCAGTCTCACCCGGCCCCCTGCACCGGTACCTGTACCGGCGGGCCGATTACCTCATTACCACGGGCGAGAGCATCCGCCGGGAGATGGCGGAGGCGGGGCTCGTGCCGCTCGACAGGTCGGTATCGATCCCGACGGGGATAGACGCGGAGGGTTTCGCTTCGGGCCGCCCCCTCCGTGACGCGGTTCGACGAAGCCTGGGGCTGGCCGCGGAGACGCCGGTCGTGGGGGTCGTGGCCTTCCTTCGACCGGACAAGGGTCATCGAGTTCTCCTCGAGGCGATGCCCTCGGTCTTGAAACGCTACCCCGGGACGATCCTCCTGGCGGCAGGAGACGGAAGCGAACGCTCCGGCTTGGAAGCTCACGCGCGGACGCTCCGGCTGGGCAACTCGGTGCGGTTTCTGGGCCGGCGTGACGACGTGCCCGGCTTGCTCACGGCCCTGGACGTCTTCTGCCTGCCTTCGGTGCGGAACGAGGGAGTGCCGCAGGCGATTCTGCAAGCGTCAGCGGCGGGTCTTCCCATCGTAAGCACCCGAGTCGGCGGAATACCGGAGGCCGTTCGTCACGGAGACACGGGACTGCTCGTCGAGCCCGGGGATCCGAGCGCGCTCGCCGACGCCGTGTGCGGGCTCCTGTCCGACGCTTCGCTCAGGGCCCGCATGGGCATCGCCGGGGCCGAGCATGTCCGGGCGAGATTCTCGCTCGCGGGAATGCTGGACAGGACCGAAGATGCCTTCGCGGCGGCACTCGGAATTGCGAACTCCGACAGACCGCACCGGCCCACAGCCGGGCCGCCGGTCGGCCGGTGACGCGAGCGCCGACCACGCGAGGCGGCGGACGCCGTCCGCCGCTGCTGGCGCACCGACGCGTGACGGCGCCCCGCACGCACCCGGCCCGGTGGGTCCTCTTTCTGCATGGATTCCTCGGAGCGGGACGTAACTGGGCCTCCATCGCGCGCGGGCTCGTGCGAGAAAGACCGGACTGGGGCGCCGTGCTTGTGGACCTCCGGTTGCACGGCGACAGCGCGGGCTTCGATCCCCCACATACGGTGGCGGCGAGCGCCGCGGATGTGAACGCGTTGACTCTGCACCTGGCCTCGGGCGAGAACGTGATCGTGGGGCACAGCTTCGGTGGCAAAGTCGCCCTGGCGGCGGCCCGCTCCGCCGGGACGGGTATGCGGCAGGTATGGGTGCTGGACAGCACACCCGAGTCCGGTCGCACCGCGGCTGGCGCCGATCGTCTCCTCGCACTTCTGAGTCGCCTTCCCAGCCGGTTCGAAGATCGTCGCGCCGCCGTGTCGCTGATCGAGGCGGAGGGTTTCTCGCCGGTCATCGCCGGATGGGCGGCGACCAACCTCGTGCCAAGGGATGGAGCGTATGTGTGGCGCCTGGACCTTCCCTCGCTCGACCTGATGCTGGCCGACTTCTATCGTGAAGACCTGTGGCCGGTCGTCGAGAATCCCCCGGACCGTGTCCAGTTGATCTTCGTTCGAGCCCGCCATGGGTCCATCATGTCGGTCGAGACGGCCGAGCGAGTGGGGCGTCTCGAGGCGGACGGGGAACGTGTGAGGCTGGTCGAGCTCGATGGCGGCCACTGGCTCAACATGTCCAACCCTGCCGGCGTGCTGCAGCTACTGGCTCACGAGCTTCCGCGCTGAGGCTCTAGGCGCGGATCAGAAGCGCTCCCGCCAGGACCCCCGAACGGGCATGATCGGCCCGGCGAGAGTCCTGGAACCGAGAATCGAAACGCCTCTGGCGGCGGCGCTCGGATTCCGTTCCCCGGCGCCCGACCCGACCTCCGATCGCGACACGATCCGGTACAGTACGATCACGGAATCCACGCTGAGCAGCCGGTAGGCGCTCACCTGAACGATGGCTCCGTCGATATTGTAGGTCCAGGCGGCCGGAGGGGCCGGTTCCGCCAGCCATGTGACCAGACCGGCTTGTGCGGTGTGAAACGCCTGGATCGCTGCCACGTGGGCCAGGCTGGCCCTGAGCTCGCTCCGTCCGGCGACGAATATCCCGGTCGCCCCCGCGTACAGCGCCGCGAGCAGCAGCAACACCGTTACCAGTGCGAACCCGGCCTGCACTCCCGGATCTTCGGACGACCCGTTCGTGCCAATTCGGGATTCCTTCATGCGATCCCCCATGCATCCGACCGTGTGTCACCGGCACCCGGTGGCAGCGTAGTGACCTCTCGTCATCAGGCTCTCATCCCCCTGCGAAGCCCCCCTTTTGCGTAGGCTCTTGGCTTTTTGCCACCTATCATGAGCTGTCTCACCCATCCCCCGGGCACCCGTTCTCGACTCCTTCTGGGACTAATTATCTACATGATAATTGGTTACGCAGATCGCGAGGCGAGTTCTGGACGCATGGCAACCGGCTTGCCCTCCAGCATTTCGGTCTAGGACGCGCGACTTATCCGGCTCAGCCGGTGATAAGAACCGAAGGAGCGGCGCCATGCAGTACAGTACGACAACCGAGGCTCTGCTCCACGCGATCAAGAACGACGTTCGAAGGCGCGTGGATGGGATCGTGGAGTTCGCGGAACAGGCGGCGATGACGTTGACCTCCGAGGATGAGGTCGATCAGGTCTTGGAGCGCGCTCTGCTTGAGGTCGAGCGAGCGCTGGCCGAGGCCGCGCGCGCCATGGCCCGTGAGATTCATCGTGAGCGGATGTACTAGGCTTCTCGTTGCTCGTCCGATCTCTCCATGTTATCGATACTCTTGGGAGAACAGGCCTTGCTCCGGTACGGAAGCGATTCTCGGAGCACGCAATGTTTGCGGTTGCGCGCCAACTTCCCGCGACACCGAATCGCGGGCTACCTGGCTGACCGCAAACACCTTACAGTGACTGTGGCCGACCGGTAGCCATCTGGCCGCGTTCTTGCCCGTCGGGCGACCGTGGGCCTTCGCGGAGACGGCTCGGGCGGGACGGGGTGCGCTCGGATTGGCGCTCGCTCCCATCGGCTAGACCCGCGGAAGGCGGAGGCGCAATGGACGAGAAGGGGAAAATGAGCGCACGACGGAGCGAGGCGAGATCCGCCGCCTTTCCGCATGACTCACCGGATTCGACCGGTGCAGACGATAGCGATGGCGGCGGACTTCAGGAGAACAGGGGCCATCCGAGCTGGCTGGACAGGGTCAAGGAGACGACCCCGGAACCGGAAGAGCCTCTGTGGGCTCCCGAGCCGGTCCGGCAGTCCGATTCCCCGTGGGACGGCCCGGACACGGTCGCGCCGGCCACGGGCGAGACGTTCGAGCCGGTCGTCGAGCCCGTCCGGGCCGCCGAGCCAGCCACGGCCCCTGACCCTGCCGCGGTCCCGGACCCGGCCGCGCTTCCGGAGACGGAAGGCGCGCTTCTCGAGGAGAGCGTCGGCCTTTCGGTGCGCCGTCTACGCAGAGCCGCCATGGAGATGGCGGGCCGCGACGCGGAAGCCGATCTGCCGGCCACGGACGCCGAGGGACTCTCCGAATCGGAAGAGGAGCTCCGTGAGCGCTCGCGATCGCTGTTCCGCAACTGGACGGCTCGGGAGCGCTCGCGTCTCAACTCCGTCGTGGCTGAGCTGGAAGGCCGTCTCACACGCATCCTGGGCGGAATCTCGCTCGACAACGATCGCTTCGAGCGCGTCACGGGCGAGCTGTTCCGGCTCAAGAAGCGCTGGGACGTCAACCGGAGCGTGGTCGAGACCAACCTCGAACAGGAGACGGGAGAGCATGAGGAGCTGACGGCGTCCCGGGCGTTCAAGACTCGCTGGTACGCTCTCGCGATCGGCTTCCTCGGGCTCGTGGAGTTCCTGGCGAACGCGCCGGTGTTCGGAGCGCTGCTGCCCCGGGATCCGCTGACCGAGCAACAGCTCCGATATGTCGCCGAAACCAGCGAAGGTTGGCTGGCAGGCGGTATGCGCGTGGCATCGCAGTTCATACTCCGTCCCGACGCGGCCCTTCTGGCGGCCGGCGTGGTGACATTCCTCTGTGTGTTGGCCCATTTCTTCGGACATTCGTTGCGCTCCCTGATGATGCACTCTTCCGCGCGCCGTGCGGGCGAGACGCTCGGGAAGCGATCGGCCGGTGAGTTCATCGTGCCGATGGTGCTCTCTGGAGTCGGATTGGCGCTCGTTCTGGGAGTCCTGTTCGAGGCTCGAGTCACACTGGGCGAAGTGTCGGAGGACCGGTTCGCTCAGGACAGCGCCAAGATCGAGGAGCTCCGACGGACCGCGAGCTGGCTGCGCGTGGACGGCAATCTCGTGGCGGCCAACGAGCAGGCGAACCGTGCTGACGACATGGAGGCGCTTGCCAAGGAGCAGCGGGAGTATGCCGCGTCGATGAGCGGACTCAGCTTCCCGATCCTCCTCCTGAACACGACCCTGGTGCTCGTGGCGATCTCGGCGGCCTACTTCCACATGCGGGACCGGCGACGCGACCGATTCAACGAGCTTCCCTTCGAGAGCGAGCGGCGCCAGCTCGTCGAGCTGGGAGATGCGGCGCAGCAGCGGGTTACCGATGCCATGGGCGAAGCTGTGCGTACCATTCGCGACCTGATGAGCTTACTTTCCGAGAAGCCACTGCGAGAGGCTCCGGCCCTGGCCAGTCAGCTGGAGGCTACGATAGTCGCGTACAGGGCTGAGAACGGGCGTCTGCGGGGGTTGGATTCCCGGGAGATCAAAGCGTTCTCCGAGCCCGTCGTTTTGGAGCTCACCGCCGAGGAGCAGGTAACGCGGGAGCTGCTGATGCGCGACCCTGACGACTACGAGGCCGAGCGGAGAGGTCTTCAGGAGCGTTTCGAGAAGACCCGGGCCCGGTTCACGGAAGAGGCCACGGCATGGTGATCGGCCGGCTCTGGGCCGTAACGGCTGCGATCGGCGCCCTGGTGGTAGCCGGTTGCGGTACTTCAGAAGGAAACGCCGCCGGAGGCGAGGGTGAGGGTGGAGCGGTCAAACGGTTCACGCCGCAGTTGGTCATATTCGTCTACGATCGATCCACGAGCATCTCACACCATCAGCTCGAGCTGGCCCGCCAGTTGACGAACGACCGCATCCGGAAGCTGGATCACGGAGACAGGATCGCCGCACATCAGCTACTTCAGCTTTCCCTGGAGGAACCACCGCAGCGCTGGTCTGAGACGATCCCACAGCGCGAGTTCACGGAACAGGCCATGATCCGCGACTCAGTGCAGCGCGCGCGCTTCCTGCGGGACGCCCAGGACTATCTCGTCGCCTTCACCGACACCACGGACCGCGAGAACATCGACGGTACGGACATCCTCTCGACGCTGCACGACGTGAGCGCCGACCTGAGAGCGGGGCCGGGCCGAGAGGCGACGCTGTACATCTTCTCGGACATGCTCCAGTCAAACCGTGTGATCGATATGGAAGGGCTCCACCGGATGCCTCCCGGGGACTGGGTGGAGAGCGAAAAGGCGAGCGACACGCTCCCGGAACTTTCCGGTCTGTGCGTGTACGTGGTCGGAGCGCGCGTGGATACGGACGCCAGTCAGCGAGTCAAGGACTTCTGGAAGCAATACTTCGAGGCCACAGGCGCCGTGTTCGAGACCCGGAATTACACCCTGAGGCCGGTCGAGCTGCCGGAGCATCCCTGCACCTGATTTCACCATTGACACGCCATCGCTCTCCGCCGGTCCGTCGCGGGGCACGGTTTCGACCGCATTCCGCTCACGATGGCCGTCACCCGGCGTCCCGAGCCTCCAGCACCACCAGCCCGAATCCGGGACCACCCGTCCTCGCCGAACGGTAGCTCGCCGTCCACCACGGGGTTGGGACGGAACCTGCTCATGGGGACGGGCTCCTCGAGTCGCCGGTTGAGGGCATCCAACGACGCCTCGGTCGTCAGGAGCAGAGGATAGCCGTCGGCGAAACCCCCCCGATCTCCGGGCCGACCGCGTCGCGGGCTCACGGGTCGCTCGATGTCGTCAGGGATGAACACCATCCGGCCCGGCCGGTCCAGGAAATCACTGATCCAAGCGGAGAGACCGCGAGCCGACTTCAGCGGGTACCGGAACAGACCGTGACACGCACGGCACTCCGCCTCAGAAGGGCTTCGTACGCGCGAGAAGCGCGGCCACGATTCCGAGCAGCGGCGCGACGAACCACACCACGCGGCCCAGCTCCGGACGCCGGCCGGGAAGCGCCAGCAGCCCTCCTATGACCAGCCAGATGGCCAGCTTGGCCCAGGTCCAGCCGGGAATTCCTGCGCTCATGGCTCCCGTGGCGCCCAGCCATCCGAAGCCACCGAGGAGTATCAGGACCAGGCCCACACCGTACGTGATTCCCACGATCCGGCGGCCGGTGTTCGTGTCCCTGGTGCCCCCATTGATCGCGTGCAGGGACAGGCCGCCGAGGGCCATGAACACCACCAGGATTCCCACCAGGTGGACGATCTTGTATGCGTCGGGTGACAACATCGTTGCTCCTCGCGTGCGGCCCGTCAGGGCCTTTCCGTATCGGGCCGGTCTCCATGTCCATCGCCCGAGTGCCCGGTTTCGGTACCCGCGTCCGGGTCCAGGTCGAGAGAGGCGGAATTGACGCAGTAACGGAGGCCAGTCGGCGCCGGCCCGTCCTCGAACACGTGACCCAGGTGAGAGTCACAGCGCGCACACAAGACCTCGGTACGCACCGTGAAGTGGCTGCGATCCTCCTCCGAGCGGAGTCTTGTCGGATCCGCTGGTTGATAGAAGCTCGGCCAGCCTGAACCGGAGTCGTACTTGGCCTCGGAACGGAACAACGGGCTGCCGCACGCCGCGCACCGGTACGTGCCGGGGATCTTCGTTTCCCCGTACCGACCCGTGAACGGAGGCTCCGTGCCCTTCTGACGCATGATGCGGTATTGCTCGGGGGTCAGGCGTCGCCGCCACTCCTCGTCACTGACGTCCGAATGATCACTGGACTCCGGCGATTCGGTGTTCGCCACTGCCAATCTCCCTCCATTCGACCGGGCCGCTCGTCGCGGCCGTCTGTCTGGTCCGTGATGGCTACCTTAGGTTGACTGGGTTTCCCGGGGAAGGGGCAGCGCCCCTTCGCATTGCCGATCTGATCTGAGAGGTATTCCCGTATGAACGATCCGTTCTACCGCGCACTGGCCACGGTCCGCAAAGTGGAAGGTGTGCACCGCAGCGCCGGGATCGCCACCGGCGTCCGATTCGAAATGGGCGTTCATGGCTCGATCAAGGAGCACTACGGCCTGGAGGGTAAGGACCTGCCGCTTCCCGTGGACTACATCGTGGCGGCGACGGGCGGCTGAATGCTGGGGACTCTCAACGGCGTGCTGGAAGCACGCGAGATCGTGTTGGGGCCTGACGACATCATGGCCAGCGTCGAGGGTGTGAACGAGATCGTGGACAGGCTACCCGTTCTGACCCGGATCACGGTCCGGTATCGGCTGCGGGTACCGGCCGGAGTCCGCGATCAGGTGGACCGGGCACTCGAGCGCCACGCATCGAAGTGTCCTACGGCTGCCAGCCTGAAAGGCGCGGTCGAGGTCGAGTGGGAGGCGGAGGTAGAGGAGATTCCGTGATCAGAGCCCCCCGCGGCAGACTGCAGTTCTCTACGCGTCTTGAAACTATTGTCGCCTGCCGGTGTCGGCCCGCTATCGGCACGCACATCCGCAAACGATTGCGTAACAATCTGTTGGCCACCTCTTCCCAGCCGGGCGTCGAACCTGCGTCACACGTGCCCGACTCCAGTCAGGCCGCCAGGGTGACAGAGTGTCCCGTCGTGGCCGAAGAGGAGGAAGTCATGCCACAGAACCGAAACACGTTGGTCCGCACTCTTGCCTATACGGGCTGGGCCGTCGTGGTCCTCACCGGGCTGGACCTGGGTCTCCGCATGGCGGCGGAAGTAGCGGGCGTCTGGGGCGTGGTCGCGGCGTCGGTCCTGTTTCCGGCAACGATCGCGGCGGCTCCGCTATACGCCCTGGTGTGGGGGCAGTGGATGCCGGCCGTCGTGGTATACGGCGGTGGCTTCGCGGCCGCCATGTTGATGGCCAGAGGCAGAGGGGATGATCCGTCCGGCCGTTTCCCGCTCACATCTTGATGTCGAGCAGCTCGAACTCGTAGACGAGCGTCGCGTTCGGTGGTATGGCGCCCGGTACGCCCCGGGCGCCATACGCGAGGCGGGGCGGAACGACCAGTCGGCGCTTTCCGCCGATCCTCATTCCCGTGACTCCCTCTTCCCAGCCCGCGATGATGTCGCGCCTGGCTCCCAGCTGGAAGCTGCGTGCCTCGCCGTTCTCGCGGGTGCTGTCGATCATCTCTCCGTTCGGAAGCCACCCGGTGTAGTGCACGACGACCACATGTCCCGAACGAGCCGCCAGGCCACGCCCCTCGGCGAGGTCTTCCACGTAAAGTCCCGATGGCGTCTGCCGCATCGACGACAGCTCGATGCCGAGGTCCTCCGCGAACTCGGAAGGAACGGTCGATTCGACTTCCGCCGGTTCGGCGTCTGCCGCGTCAGCTCCCGAGCGGCCGCGCTGCCTGATGTCACAGGCAGCCGACACGGCGCCGACGAAGAGAAGCACGGCCACCGCCCTCCCATCAACGACGACTCCCCGGCCGCGCTCCCCGCGGCTACGGTTGCCCCTACTCTTCATCTTCCTGTGGACCGCGGGAGGCGAGGTCACGGTCCAGGAGGAACAGGGTCGGCCCATCCTCCCCGAACATCCTCATCCGCTGAACGATCTCGTCGATGCTGGCCTCTTCCTCGACCTGCTCGGTGATGAACCACTGGAGCATCACCTGGGCCGGGCGGTCCTGCTCCTCGCTCGCGAGGTCGTACAGGCCGTTGATGCGTGAGGTGACGAAGCGCTCGTGCTCGAGCGACTGTTCCATGATCTCCAGCGGGGAACCGAACTCGAACGGAGGCTTGTCGATCTCGTGCAGCTCGACACGGCCCCCCCGCTCGATGAGAAAGTCGTAGAAACGCATGGCATGCTCGACTTCCTC
>JBDHFS010000012.1:0-21739 GCA_039590285.1 Gemmatimonadota bacterium | reverse complement strand
TGCGTGGCGCCCGGTGTTGTTGTTCTACGAGCACACGTGGGGCTCGTGGAACAGCGTCGGCGAGCCCGAGGCGGACTTCACCAGGGCCCAGTGGGAGACGAAGAAGACGTTCGCGGACAGTGCTCTGGAGAGGGCAGCCGCGCTTCGGAGAGTCGCCCTGGAGGGGCGGGAGCCGCTCGACTCGGCAAGCATGTTGGAGAATGAACCGCGGCCGTCCATCGAGGTGCTGAACACGGGATTCCGCGAACGATCCGAAGTGGTGCTGATCCCCCCGAGTCTGGCGGCCGGGGTCAGTGGTCTGAGCGACGAGTCTGGCGCTGCGGTGCCGGCGCAGAAGCTGTCGGACGGAAGCCTGGCCTTTCACGCGGAGGCGGTGCCCGCTTTGGGTGCGCGTGTGTACGGCGTCGAGGCGGAACCGATTCCGCATCCCCTCGAGCCGGACGAGGACCGTCCGGCCCAGACGGCTCTCGACAACGGAATCGTACGCGTCGTCCTCGATGGCGGGCGCGGAACGATCGCATCCCTGAGGCTCCGTGGGGGCCCGGAGTTGGTCCCGCCCGGTGAGGGGCTCAACGAGTACCTCTACGTTCCCGGACGAGATCCTTCCGGCGCCCTTACCGGTGGCGCTGCCTCCGTGCGCATCACGGATGAGGGTCCCCTGGTGTGGACGGCCCTGGTCCACAGGGAAGCGTCGGGAACGGAGGCCGGCGTGGAGACCGTGGTGCGGCTGTTCGCGGGCAGCGAGCGGGTCGAGATCGCCAATCGGCTCGACAAGACCCTCACCTACGAGCCCGAGGCGGTCCTGTTTCGCTTCCCGATCAGGCTCGACGGCGCTCGCACGACGGTCAGCGGACCGTGGGGTGCGTGGCAAGCGGAGATCGATCAGCCGCCGGGCGCCAACCGCAACTATGCAACCATGGAGCGTTGGGTCGACATGCACGGCAGGACCGCGGGCATGACCCTGATCTCCGTGGACGTGCCGGGAATTCAGATCGGATCGCTGGGAACGGACGCGACGGTGGTGGGATGGCGCGAGCGGGTCGATCCGGCACCGGTACTGTTCTCGTATGTGATGAACAACTACTGGGAGACGAACTACCGGGCGGGCCAGGACGGTCGGCACGAGTTCCGTTACGTGCTGCGCCCTCACTCAGGGTTTGACGAGGCCGGGACGGAGCGATTCGCCATGGAATGGGCCCAGCCGCTGGTGGTCGTGGCTGCCGGCGAGGATACAGAGCCCGTCCAGACTCCGATCTCGATCGATGCGCGCGCCACCGTGTTTACCCTGCTTCGCGACCCGGGCGACGGCGAGGGTCTCGTGCTACGCCTGTACAATCCATCCGACGCTTCCGATACGGTTGAGATCCGATGTCCGGGCGGCGCACCCGCGACCGTGCGCAGGGCCTCGCTGTGGGGTGAGCCGACACCGGATTCCACCGCCGACGGTATGCTCTTCCTGGCTCCGCGCGAGCTGGTGACGGTTCGAGTTCAGCCCTGAGGATCAGATCACGACCGGGAACTCCGAAATCCTGATCTTGGTGCTCCCGTACGGCACGAGCTCGTGGCTCTCGTCCGCCTGTCCGGAGCGTATCGGGCTCCACGGTAGCGGCCCGGTATCCACGCCATACGGCTCCCACTCGGGTACGCGGCGGAGCGTGCACGCCACCCGGACGGGAGCGCCGGCCGACAGCCTTCCGGGAGCCGTCCCGGAAGCCCAAGGCTGCTCGGGAACATCCTGCCGAATGACCTCGAAGGCCGTGTCGGGTGCCTCGAGGTCCTCGCCCCGCACGCCGTAGTTCCACGGCGCGCCCGTACGGATCTCCCAGTCCCCGAACGGCTCTCCGCCGCCCACTCTCTTCCACTCCTCCGTCCTTCCGAGCGCGAGCACCAGCGGACCCAGCTCGAGCGAGGCGGAGTGCTCGTGCCATCGGGAAGAACGCACACGCATCGGGAGCCTCAGCTCGATTCGGTCTCCGTCCGTCCACACGCGATCGACACGTGCGACGATCCCCGTCCCGGGAGCCCCCCGGGTTTCGTTCCCCACGGTCAACATCGCTCCGTTCGCCCACGACGGGATGTGCAGGTGAAGCGGAAAGGAAGTGCCCGAGGGGCCATGATACGTGATGCGGACGGTCTCCTCGAACGGGTAGTCCGTCTCTTCTACCAGCCGGATATCGACCCCATCGCCGACCCGCGCCGTCACCTCGCAGGGTCCGTACACGAGGGCGGCCAGGCCGTTGTCAGGCGTGGCGAACCACATGTGCTGGACGAATTTCGGCCATCCCTGGTGCAGGTTCGCGGTGCAGCAGCCGTAGCCCGTCATCAGTCCGATGAGGGTATCGTCCTCGTGGCGGACGGTGAAGCTTCGGCGACCGAGCGTGCAAGCCACCTGGTTTGGCCGTTGATAGTAGTGCCGGCCCCCGAACCTCGGGCTCAGGGCCGCGGGAAGCGCGTTGTACGCCACACGCTCCAGGATCTCGGCGTGCCGCAGGTCGCCGGCGATCGGGAGCAGGCTCTCCAGGCTGAACATGTACTCCACCACGGCGCACGTCTCCACGCCCTGCCTCGGATCGGTGCCATGGAGCTCCTCGTCACCCGACCAGATCCCCTGCGGCTGGCCGTGGTTCGTCATCAACCAGGCGATGAGGCCGTCGACGGCCGCCAGGTCGGCCGGCTCGCCGGTCTGGGCGTACCACAGGCCGGGCTGCTTGATGCCCATCGCCGCATTGACCACGTGCCAACGCCCTGGATCGGCGGTCGGCCGGTCGGCCCAGTTCTCGGTCTGCGAGTGCAGGAGCGTTGCCAGTTCCAGCAAGTTGAGATCGCCCGTCCGGTTGTACAGCCAGTGGGCGCTGGCCAGGTTCTCGCCGCCGCGCTGCTTGCCCCACCACGAGTGATGGCCGAGAGGCATCGACGGCAGCGCCAGGGCCTGGTACTGGAAGTATCCGCTCATCAACTGGAGAACACGGCCATCGCCGGTGGCCTCATGATGATTCTGCAGGACCTTCAGCATGATCATGTGAGGCCACCAGTCCTCGCCGGACACCGGGCGCGTGCTGCGGGGCTGGGGACGCTCGCCCGTGGGCCCGAAGTAGCCGCTGGGCTTCCGGCTGCCGAGCGCCGCCTCCACCCATACGTTGGACTTCTCGATCAGTCGTTCGTCCTGCAGCACGTAGGCCAGCGGAAGCAGCCCGTCTACCCAGTACGGGCCGCGCTCCCAGATGTCGCCGGGACCGCCTAGCCAACCGTTGTCCGGACCCACATCCGGCCATACTTCGTCCAACCGCCCGGTCATTCCGGCGGCCCACCCCTCGAGCTGCCGAAGCAGCCACCCTCCCGGGCGTACCGAACCGAGCGGCAGGGGGACGTAGGCACTGGTGACCAGGGGAGCCAGGTTCGACGGATAGTGGCTGTTCCGTACGCTTGCTCCCGGCCGGGATGGCTGCCGCACCGCGGATGCCCCTTCGCCGGTGCCGGGAAAGAGGGAGATGGCGGATGCCGCCACGGCCCCGGCGGCGGCACGCTCGACGAAGGTCCTCCGGGAAAGGCCGTGAGTAGTAGAGGTGCAGCCGCGCTCGTCACACATGCATCGCTCCGGGTGGTGGGTGCGCTCGACGCCTGGACCCGGCAGGAGCCCGGCATCGTTTCACGATAGCGGAACGCTCGGCGGGGCGCACGCCGGGGGGCATCCGCATAGATTACGCACTGAGGCCGAGTGTGGATCTCGGCCGCCGCCGACCCGCAACACGGAAGTACCGATCATGTCACGCACGAAGCTCAGTCCGGGAGCGACCGTCGTCCTCAGCGTCGCGCTTCTGGTGGCCTGCGATTCGCCCGCGGACCCACAGATCACGTCGAAGATCGAGTCCCTTCCGAGGGCCCTTACGACTGCGGAGCAGGAGGTCGTCACGGCGGGAGAGAGCTTCGCTTTCGACCTGCTCCGCGAGGTGGCACGGACGGAGGGAGCGGCTTCGAATCTATTCCTCTCGCCCCTCAGCGCGTCATCGGCGCTCGGAATGGCCCTCGCCGGCGCCGAGGCCGACACGTGGTTCGCGATGCGGGACGCTCTCGGCCTGCAGGGACTCACCCGGGAGGAGGTCGGCGCCTCGTACCATGGCCTCATGAAAGTGCTGATGGAGCTGGATCCGACGGTGAGAGTCGAGATCGGCAACTCGGTATGGTATCGGGACTCGTTCAGTCTGGAGGCCGACTACGTGGCAGAGGTCGAACGGGACTTCGAGGCCACGGCCGCGGGCCTGGACTTCGATGATCCCGGCGCCGCGGACGTGATCAACGCCTGGGTAGACCAGGCGACCGACGGTCTGATCGACGGGATCGTGGAGCCGCCGATCGACCCGCTGACGATGGCGTTCCTGATCAACGCGATATTCTTCGAGGGGTCCTGGACGCTGCGCTTCGATCCCGATCGGACAGCGCCGGGCGATTTCCGCCGGCCCGACGGCTCGACGGTCACGGTGCCGTTCATGAGCATGTCCGACCGGGAGTTCCCGTTCGCGTTCACGCCGGAGTACCAGGCGCTGGAGCTTCCCTACGGGGGAGAGGCCTTCGCCATGACCGTGGTGGTTCCCACCGACGAGGTTGGGATCGATGCGTTCGTCGAGGGCCTGGATGTGGCCGCCTGGCGCGAGATCGTGGACGGCCTCCGCGACACCGAGCTCCTCGTGACGCTCCCGAAGTTCCGATTGGAGTACGAGAAGACTCTGAACGACGCGCTCATCGCGCTCGGAATGGGCGTCGCGTTCGACGAGATCCGTGCCGACTTCTCGCGCATGCACCGGGATGCCCTGGCGATGGGGCTGCACATCAGCCGGGTGAAGCAGAAGGCCTACGTCGAAGTGGACGAGGAAGGCACACGGGCGGCGGCCGTCACCTCCGTCGAGATCGGTGTCACGTCGATGCCGCCGACGTTCAGAGCGGACCGCCCGTTCCTGTTCGCCATCCGTGAGCGGCTGTCCGGTACCCTGTTGTTCGTCGGAGTGGTCCGCGACCCGAGCGCCGGATAGGCTCCGGGAGTCTGACTCTCCCGGCCGCCGCGCCGCACACACATCAATCGGAGCGGCCTTTGATGAGCCACACGACCCGTGCCATCCGAATCGAACGACACGGCCCACCGGAGGCGTTCGTCGAACGGGACATTCCGCTCCCCACCCCGAGACCCGGCGAGGTTCACCTTCGAGTCCAGGCCGCCGGCATCAACTTCGCCGACCTTTTCATGCGGGCCGGAATGTACGACACGGTCCCTCCGAGGCCGTACAGCCCGGGCTTCGAGGTGGCCGGTGAGATCGTCGAAGTCGGCGAGGGCGTGCTGGACTGGGCGCCCGGCGATCGAGCCGTCGCCCTGCTCCGGCACGGGGGTTACGCGAGGGACGTGGTCGTGCCGATCCGCAACCTGTTCCGCTACCCCGAGTCCCTGTCGCCGGCCGAGGCGGCGGCCGTTCCAGTCGCCTTCCTGACGGCGTGGGTGTGTCTGTTTGAGTGCGCGCGGGCGCGCGCCGGCGAGACTGTCCTGATCCTCGGCGCGGCGGGAGGAGTGGGCTCGGCTGCGGTGCAGCTGTCCGTCCAGGCTGACCTGCGCGTGGTCGGCACGGCGGGCACGGAGCACAAGCGCTCATTCGTGACGGAAGAGCTCGGCGCCGATGCCTGCTTCGACTCGCGAGGTGACTGGGAGCCCGCTGTACGGGATCTGCTCGGATCGAGCGGACTCGATATCGCTCTCGATGCCACTGGAGGGGCGGCCACGGCCGCCTGCCGACGACTCCTGGCGCCGCTCGGCCGGCTCGTCTTCTACGGCATGAGCGCCGCACTGCCGACCCGGAAGCGGAACTGGCCCAGGGCCGCGCTCGCCTGGCTGCGCACGCCGCGCATCCACCCCCTGCAGCTCGTGCAGCCGAGCATAGGCGTGTTCGGCGTTCACCTCCTGCACCTCCACGGGCGGGAAGACCTTCTCCTTCCAGCCATGAAGGAGATCTACCGCGGCATGGAGACGGACGTCCTGAGACCCGTGCTGGACCGGAGCTTTCCGCTGACTCGGGACGGGGCGGTGGAAGCGCACCGGTACATCCACGAGCGGAGGAACCTGGGTAAGGTCGTGCTGGTGACCTGAGCCCGGCTGTCTCGAGACGGTCGCGATCCAGACTCTCGACGCACGAAGCCCGCGGTCACCTGGCTCTGCGACCGCGGGCTCCTGATGCGGATCCGGTGTGACGGGACCTGACTCGCTACTCCTCCGGTTCCGGCTCCGGCTCCGGCATCAGCGACAGGTCGGGGCGCATCCACGAATCGTTGTGTTCGAAATCGCGGAGCACGGCCCACGACTTCTTCATGAGCGCGTCGTCGGCGTCGCCCATCAACTCGTCCAGGCGATCACCGTCGGCCTCGTAGTCGCCCCGGTCGTTCGCGTACGTGCCAAGCACGTATAGCGGCAGTCGATCTCCTGTAAATGCCTGGTACGTCGTGAAGCCGGAATTGGCCTCGTGGGACGAGTACATCTCGACCCACTCACGGAGAAGGCCTTCGAGCTCGTCCTCCTTGCCGGGGATCGGATACAGCCAGTCGTAGTGCCGCATCGGCGCCTCTTCGGTGAGGCGAGGATTCTCGGGCGCGTACGAGAGATCGGAACGCTCGATATACATCGACATCGAACGATTCTTGACCCCCTTGGAGGTCTTTGCTTCCAGCTCGTCCCAGACGTCTCTGCCGATCGCGTCGACCATGCCTTCCCACTGGGCTCCAAGCTCCATCAGCTGCTCGTAGCTGTCCATGGGAATGGCGTACATGTAGCCTGTCTCGTTGCCGGAGAGGGTGTAGTAGACCATCCCCTCCGGTGCGTTGGCGCGAACCAGCTCGATCATCTCGGTCGAGGCGGCCTCGAAGTCAGCGACCATGGCCGGTTCCACCTCCTCGGTGAACACGACCCACCAGGTCGGGGACCAGTCCTCCTCCTGGGAAAGGGCTGTGGCTGGCCACAGCATCATAAGGGCGAGGGGGAGCAGGATCCATCGCTTCATGCGGACCTCCTTTTGCTGCTTCGGAAGGGGCGGCCGAGCCAGGACCGCCCTGGTCGGGACGTCCATAGAATACCCGAAAGAAGAGCGGCGCGCACGTTTTGACGGACGCCCATCCGGACCCGGGCGGGGAAGCTAGAAGGGCCCGGCCATGTCCCCTTCCTCGATCTCCATCTCGCAGAGCTCGAAGAACGGACAGACAGGGCAACGGCGGGTGTCTTCGCGGAGCGAAAAGCTCTGTCTCGACTTGGACTCGTTCCGAACCGGGTCGACCAGGTAAGTGCGCATGGCATCGACGCTGTCGAGAATCCGCTGCCGTTCCTCCGTGCACTCGCGATCGGCGATCGGGACGCTGGTGTGTTCACCGGAGGCGAGGTACTCGAGTCGTCCGATCACCGGTCCGGGTGGCAGGTCCTCACGCTCCCGGATGTACACGGCGTAGGTTCTGAGCTGGCGTGCGTGCGAGGAGTGCCGGTTTCCCGTCTTCCAATCCACGATGCGCCAGGCGTCGCCGAGGCGATACAGGAGGTCGGGCTGAGCGTAGACCTTCACCCCCTCCACCTCCACGAAGTCCAGCCGGTCGACCTCCTTGAGCTCTACCATCGGTGCCTCGACGGCCTCACGGAAGCTCTCGGAGCTCAGGAGATGGCGCAGGCAGGCGTACAGCCTGTCGCGGATCGACTCGATCAGGTCCCGCGAAGGGCCCGTGTCACGATAGAACTCCATCAGCATGGTGACGGAGTTGGGCCGGCGCTCCCACTCGTCCCGCTGCTGTGACATCAGCCATGTGCGGTTCAGCCGATCCCGTCCTTGTCTGATGAGGTCGGCCACATCGGGCGGAGGTGCGCCCCCGCGGACCCTATGAATCGCGTCCGCCGCCAGCTCGTGAACGACGTTCCCAAGCGTCATGTGAAGGTTGGAGATTTTCTTCAGGCGCCAGGCCCGTTTCGCCTCCGGCGGCGACTCGTCCAGCCATCCGTTATGCGAGCCGTAGTAGTGCCAGTAGTACTTGCGAGGGCATTCCCGGAACGTTGAGCGCCGGCTCTGGGACCACGAGAAGTCGGGGTACGGACGAATCTCGAAAGGCATGGACTAAACCTCGCCTGCCCCTCTGACACCGACAAGCGGATGGTCCCTGAGGGCGGGGCCTTTCCGAACCACGATACGGTCAGCCGGCCCCTTACTTCTGCTCCTCCAGGTTCGGGAGCTGCCGATCTCTACCGCCGGTCTCAAGCTGGCGGCGGAAGACTTCGGCCTCCACCAGCCGGTCGATCTGCTGCCCTTGATCCAGCACGGCTTCCTCGATCCGGTCGATCCGCCGCATGAGGCCGGCGTCTTCCTCCTCCTTGCGACCCTGGATCGCTCCGATGACGTCGCGGACCATGGGACGCAACACGAAGTGAGTGGCGGCGGCCATGATCGGGACTCCGAAGATGAAGAAGATGGCAAACAGAGGGATGAGCAACGCGAAGTCGAACACGGGACCTCTCAGTCGTTGGTGGGTGACGCCTGCGGCTCCCGGGCGGGGCAAGCGCATGCCACGCCCCGCCCCGGGAAAGGTTAACCGGTCAGCGCTTCAGGCGCGCGTAGATGCCCTGGGCCTCGCCCGACTTGAGCGTCTCGAAGTTGAACTTCCAGATGAGCGTCTCGCCGTCCTTCTTGGTCGCGTTGTGCTCCTCGACGTCGAACGAACTGGTGACCTTGAAGGTTACACCGAAGCCCTCTACCAGCTTCACGAGCATCTCGTCCGACACCCACGGGATGTCTTCCATCTCCTCGGAGGGGTCGATCGGATCCATGCGGATGATGACGTAGTCGCCTTCGTCTATGATCTCGAGATCGTCGAACGGCTCGGTCTGGATGGGGCCGCCTTCGTCGTCGTCTTCCTCTTCTTCTCCCAACTTGAGGTCCTTCAGCTGATCGACGTGCTCGAAGGCGAGTTTCATGTTTATGGTGGTCAGAAGCTCATCACGAACGACCATGGCCGACACGAGCGTGACGCCTTCGGGAAGATCCGGCTCGATCTCCTCGCGCAGCGCCTCCTCGCTGAAGTCCTCCTCGTTGTGGAACTCCTGCAGGACCTCCTCCCGGGCTGCCTCGATCTGCTCGGCCGTCGGCTCCCCGCTCTCGCCAGCGAACGCGTTCTGGATGTAGGCCGACATGTAGGCGACCCGCTCGAGGTCGACCTCGACGTCCAGGTCGGCGGTGCCGGAGAGGTCGTCCTCCAGCGTGATCCCGTACTCGAATTGCATGCAACCGGCAGCAAGCCACGCGATACCGGCGATGAGGATGCCCCTCAGGTACCTCATTGGCGCCTCCTGTCTCAGGCTTGGACATGGCGGCCGCCCCGTCCGGGGGACGCCCGACTATCCATACGGTGGCGGGGGGGAGAGGTTTCCGTTTGCCGCCCGTCCGGCCGGGTGCCCATACTGCGTACGTTAGTCTGACCCGGCGAAAGGACTCCGTGTGCAGACCATTCTAACCACTGGAGCCTCGAAGGGCATTGGCCTCGAGTGCGCCACGCTTCTGTCCAGAAGCGGCTTCCGCAGCCTTGGCACCGTGCGGCACGAAGACGATGCGGCGAGGCTCCGGGACGAGGGTGTCGAGCCCGTTCTCATGGACGTGACCGACGCCGCGTCAGTGGAACGCGCGGCGGCACAGGTGGAGGACGCGCTGGCAGGAGATCCGCTGATCGCGCTGGTCAATAACGCGGGCGTCCCGGCCGCCGGGCCCATCGAGCTCGCGGACCTCGACGAGGCGCGGAACCTGTTCGAGGTGAATCTGTTCGGAGTCATCACGGTCACCCAGGCGTTTCTTCCGCTGCTGCGTCGGTCCGGGGGACGGGTCATCAACATGAGCTCGGTCGCCGGCCGGTTCACCTTCCCATTCGTTGGCGTCTACTCGGCTTCCAAGCACGCGCTGGAGGCGATGTCCGATGCCCTGAGGCGGGAGCTCCTGACCGCGGGAGTGAAGGTGATCCTCGTGGAGCCCGGGTCGGTCCGTACGCCGATCTGGGACCGGATCGAGGCGATCGACACCGATGTATATCACCGCACGCCGTACGGGAGGATCATGCCGGCGGTGCGAGAATCAGCCGTGCGCGGGGGCCGAGAGGGTCTGGATCCCGATCTCGTCGCCAGGGCGGTACTCAGAGCGATCTCGGCCCGACGACCCCCGGCGCGCATCCCCGTGGTCGGGTCCCGGCTCAAGTGGAGTCTGCAGCGTCTCGTCCCCGCGAGCGTCTGGGACCGGCTCATAGGGCGGATGATGGCTCGGGTCGAGTCGGGAGAGGACGTGGACTCACCGCTACGCTGAGCTCGGTCCGGCGGCCGTCCGCCGTTCAGGGACATGGCCGTTGCTCGGGACGCCCAGTCGCTCCAGGATGCCGGCCGTGATTCTCTCGGAGTTCGCCGTGATGGTGAGGCACGGGTTCACGGCGAGAGAGCTCGGTACCGCGGATCCGTCAGCGATGAACAGGTTCGGGTGACCGTGTACCTGTCCGGTCACGTCGCACACGCCGTCTTCCGCGCGATCGGCCATGCGGCACGATCCCACCTGGTGTGCGGTTCCGAAGTGCTCAGCGTCGTGGGGCATTCCTTCGCGGTTCACCGATTCGAGGTGGAGCGGCCGGCAGCCGCGCCGCTCGAGGAGTCCATTCATGAGCTTCTTCGCGCGCCTGTAGTGTTCTGTAAGCTCGGGACTCATCTTCAGCTCGGTGGAGATCCGGCCTCGCCGGTCGATTCGAAGACGGGCGGCCGGCGGTGCGAGCCCCATGGCGTAGATCGCGAGTATTCGCTGCCGGAACTGGCGCATGAGGTCGACATGCGGCTGGCCCCAGAAGGGATCGCCTTCCTCGGCCCGCAGCCGGAGCGCGGCCATGGCCATCAGGGGCATGGCCTTCACGGGCGACAGGGTCAACCTGTGGCTCTCCAGGAAATCGTAGCAGATCACGCCGGCGTGCGTGCGGCCCACGAACATGTCGCCATCGGGTAGATCGGTAGCCAATAAGCCGGCGGCCTTCGCTCCGCCGTTCCAAGCGATATTCCGACCCAGGTGGTCGCTCGGCAGCCGGAGCGGACGGCGAGACTCCAGAAGCAGGCGCGCGGTACCGACCGTGCCCGCGGCGAGGATGACGAGTGGAGCGGTCAGGCGCTCCGTGCCGCCATCGGCCCCGTAGACCACGTCGAGTCGGTACCCGCCCTCGCGCATGGGCGCGACTTGCTGAACCGTGGCGCCGCACCGGTATTCCGCCCCGGCGTCGCGCGCCTGTGGTATGTACGTGGTCAGGGGGCCCATCTTGGCGTTGTAGATGCAGCCGGTCACGCAGTAGCCGCTGTTTATGCACCCGGACTCGGCGTACCGGGCTCGCTCGCACGAGTGACCCAGATCGCTCAACATGCGGGCGAAGACCCTGCCGCTGGCGGGCACGGCCTCAGGACGAATCTGCTTGACGCGCATCATCTCCTCGGCCCGCTCGTACCATGGGTCCATCGAATCCCTATCGAGCTCCCGAGGCCACAGGCGCCGCCCGTTCACGACCTGCTCGAACGCGAGGCTGGGTGCGCGCAGGGCCACCATCTCGTAGAAGCCCGATCCACCTCCCAGACCCTCGATATAGGTCATTCCGAATCGCGGACCGTCTACTCCGCGGAACCATTGCAGCAGGTAGCGGGGATCCTGGGTTTGCCGGAAATCACGCCGGGGCACGATCTCGGGACCCTTCTCCAGAACCAGCACTCGGAGGCCGGCCCGAGCCAACCGCAGGGCAGGAGGCGCAGCGCCGAATCCGGACCCGATGATGATCGCGTCGTAGTCGTTGTGCTTCACGATGATCCTCCTTACACCGGGTTTCCGGTGCCGGCGGAAGTGATGTCGCGAAACAGATCCAGGTGTGGATCCCTCACTCCGGCCATGCGCTGGATGTTAAACTGACCGTCGAATCCGGTGATGACGCAGCCCTTGTCGTCGTCATAGATCGAGGCATAGCATGCGATCTGCGTCACGTAGGCCGCGGCCGAGTAGAGACGTGTGGTGAGCCCGCCGGCCGCCAGGCCATCGGCCACGACGCTCGCACGATCCTCGTACGCCAGGGTCGCGAAGCGATGATCCCCCGTGATGCGCTCGGCACGGCTGCACAGGTCCGATGCCAGATACGCGCAGTGGGCGTCGAGGCGGAACAGGGGGTCGTGGAACTGACGCGTCAGGTCCGCATCGTCTTCCGGCATTCCAGGTACAATCGTGAGGACGAAGGCTCGCAGCGTCTCATCGACCAGCTCCGTGTGTTCGTCGAATTCGCGCGGATAGATCTTGAGGCCGATTCGCATCGGCGTGCAGGCCGTGGCGAGGCCGGCCCCGGCCATGATCCGAATGAAGTCCCGCCTCTGGACGTTGGTCTTCCTGGAACGCTCGTCGTTGTACATGGGACCTCCTTCTGCCTCTTGGGCTGAAGGTCCCGATGCCGGCTCAAGATCCGGTCAAGCGGTTTCGGTGATCTATCAAGCGGCATCCGTTTTGCCTTGATTGGAATGAGCTTACGCTATCCAAAGTGAATCAGGTGACTGCCGCGCGACTGGCCGTTGAGCCGCGGTGTCGGCTATCCTGGCCGCATGGATGACGTGGTGAGGGTAGAGCTGCTGCCGGAACACCCGGCGTTCGACGACCCCGAGGCCGCCGCCCGCGCCGTGGCGCCGGCCCACGACGGCGACGCGGGCATAGACCTCATCGCCTGTGAACGGACGATTCTGGGTCCGGGAGAGCGAGCGCTCGTCAGCGCCGGAATACGGATCGCCCTCCCCGACGGAATGGAGGCTCAGATCCGGCCCCGCTCCGGCCAGGCGTGGAGGCGCGGCCTCACGATTCCCAACTCACCGGGAACGATCGACCCGGGCTACAGGGGACCTTTGAAGGTCATCCTGCTGAACACCGCGCCGGGGTTGAGCGCCGCCGACCTCGAGGGATCTCCCGATGAAGGTTCCCTACGGGACCGTCTGGCCGGCGGCCTGGAGGCGAGGACTATCCGGATCGAGCTCGGCGAGCGCATCGCGCAGCTCGTGTTCTCCCGCTTCGAGCGTCCCCGAATCGAGATCGTGAACGGAGTGTCCCTCGATACGTCGCGCGGAGAGGGTGGTTTCGGGTCCACCGGGGCCGGCTGAGTAACGGTCAGACCGCGATCGCCTTAACGAACCGAACGATCTCGCGGTGCACCTCGGGGCGTCCCAGGATCTCGCGGTGGGCGGCGCCCTCGACGGTCAACACATCGGCGCCGAGCGCCGCGGCGAGTCTCGAAGCGTGTGCCGGCGGTACACGGGTATCGAGGTCTCCCTGGACTATCGTTACCGGTATGGCACTCCCGGAGAGGTCACGCGCTCTTGCCTCCGGGTCCAGGTACGTGAACGACTCTCCCGCACGCAGACGCCACGATGGATGGAAGAGCTTGACGAGGAGGCGGCCGGAGCCGGCAGCTCTCGCCCGCACCGATTGCCCCGCCGATTCTTCCCTACTCCATCTCCTCCAGCGTCCGCGGCCAGTCCTTCTTCAGCAGACGAGACAGCGCTCGGTCCGCCAGGAGCTTTCCTCCCGTCTGACACGCGGCGCAGTAGTTGGTCTCCCGGCCCACATACACGATCCTCTGCACCGGCGAACCGCACTCCGGGCACGGCTCACCGTACTTTCCGTGCACTGCCATCTCGGGGCGGAACGCGGTCACCTTTTCCGGGAAGCTATCGGCTGTCGTTTGGCGCAGCCGCTCGATCCATTCCGCGAGCACATCCCGGGTGGCCGCGTGCAAGGCGGAGACTTCCTCTTGTCCGAGCCCGTGCGTGAGACGGACTGGCGACAGCCTCGCCCTGTGCAGGATCTCGTCCGAGTACGCGTTCCCGATTCCGCTGAACTTGCGTGGATCCGTGAGCGCCCGCTTCAGCGTGTGATTCCCCTCGAGCAGACGCTCCCGGAACGATGGCCGGTCGGCTTGCAGTGGATCGAGCCCGCCCGGATCATGGGCCGCCAGCCCCGCGGGGTCGGTCACGACGTGCAGCGACGCCCGCTTCCTGGTCCCGGCTTCGGTCAGGATCAGCGTACCCGCGTCGAAGTCGAAGGCTGCGAGTCCGATCCGCCCCGGAAGTCCCGCTCCTGAGTCCCGCCACCGAAGTCGTCCCGCAATCATGAGGTGAAGCACGAGAGCCAGGTCTCCATCCAGGTGGAACACGATCCGCTTGCCGAGCCGGGAGAATCCGGTCACGTGGCGTCCGTCGGCGTTGGACAGGGGTGGATCGAACGACCGGAGCAGGAAGGGGCTGCGAAGACGGACTCCTTCGAGCCTGGCGCCCGTTAGCCGCGCTTCCAGGGACTCGATATAGACCTGTAGGTCGGGGAGCTCGGGCACGGCACGTTGGTCGTGCGGAGCGGACGGCGCGTGGCCGCCGCTCCGCCGCCAGCCGATTCTACTGAGGGTGACCGGACGCTTGGCAGTCCGTGAGAATCTGTTCGCCGTCCTTCTCGACGAACGCCTCCGGGCCCTTCCCGTGGAACGTGTACGTGCCGTCGGAAAACTCCATCCCCGAGCCCGTCTCCACCTGGTCCAGCTGGACCACCTCGTCGCCGAGCCGCAGAGCGGCCTTCGCCACTCCCGGAGCGACCGTCAGCGTGAAGGAGGCACCATCGGCGCACGTGTACTCCACCATGGAAACCTGGCCATGCGGAGCCTCCATGCCGGCCGTCGACTCGGCCGCGGGCTGTTCGCCAGCTTCGCCCTCGACCGCCGGATGGCCCTCGGGCATCTCGGACGCGGCAGCGTCGGCCGCTTCCTGATCCGGCGCCTCACCGGCGCAGGCCGCAAGGCCCAGCATTCCGGTGGACAGCATCAGCCCGGCAACCTTCGATATCTGGTTCTGCAAAAGCATTGAACATCTCCCTGGTTCGGGAACCTTGGCCTCGGTTGCGGTTCCCGTGTACAACCGCCGCGGCGGAAGCGCCGCGACGAAGCGCAAATCATATCGTCTCGAGCCGCGCCGAGAAACCTGCTCCCGATCAGAACAGCTTGCCCGCCAGTGTGGGCTCCTTGTCGACTCGCGTTCCGATCTTGAGGAACGTGCTGAGCCGGGCCGTTCCCTCCGCATGCAGGGTTTCGTGGATCCGCTCCACCGCACGGAAGATGTCCGGGAGCTCGCCCTCCACGTTCGTGCCATAGGAATGGAGCTGCGCCATCAGCCCGGACTCCACCAGGATTCCGTGCGCCCTCTGCACTTCCTTTCGCACCGACACCCCGGCCCCGATGGGAATGACCTGAATCTCCGCCACGGCTTTCATATTCACCGCCACCGTAAACGTGAGCGCCGCCGGTCCCCTGGGGACCGCCTCGAAACAAACGACCAGGGGAAAGATCGGAGGACGGGCAGCGGGCGGACAGCCCCGCGTTGCCACGAAATGACTCCGTCCATAACGTGCGTCCCCAGGCAACCTCCACGAGGACGGAAGCCAGGTTTCTGGCGTACGGATCATCCGCTTGACGGCTCACACTCACCATGGAGCACGAAATGGCGCGGGCGGCCAAAGACGACATCGTCCGGGTTCACTACACGGGGAACCTGGATGACGGCTCCGAGTTCGACAGCTCACGGGGAGGCGATCCGCTTAAGTTCAGGCTGGGATCCGGACAGGTCATACCCGGTTTCGACGCGGCCGTGGAGGGGCTCGAGCCGGGCGCCGCGGCCAGTGTGCGTCTCGAGCCGGCGGATGCCTACGGAGACCGGCGGGACGAGCTGGTCATAACGGTCGACCGGGTCGAGCTTCCGACCTCTTTCGAGCCGGAAGTGGGTGACGAGATAGAGATGAGCCATCCGAGCGGCCAACTGTTCCCCGGACGGATCGTGGACGTCTCGGACTCGACGGTTCAAATCGACGCCAACCACCCTCTGGCGGGCCTGGCGTTGACTTTCGACATCGAGCTGATCGAGATCGGCTGACGGAAGGAGCTGCGTCGGGTCGGGCCGGCGGCTCGGGTCGCCCTTCGCCCGTGTCTCAGCGCCGGAGCGCGTCGATGGGATCGAGCCGGGCGGCGCGGCGAGCCGGCAAATAGCTGCCGAGAAGCGCGATCGCCGACACCAGGGAGGCGACGCCCGCCAGCTCCAGGAGACCCAGCGATCCGCTGTCGGGAAGGAATCTCCTCATCAGGCCCTGTACCGCCACGGCGAAGACCAGTCCAATCGTCAGACCCGCCGCCAGGAGGATCCCCGAGTTCTGAAGGATGAGCCGTCGAACGTCCGCAGGTTCAGCGCCGAGGGCGACCCGCATGCCGATCTCCTGGGTCCGATCCCGAACGAGGTACGCCATTAGACCGTAGATCCCGAGCGCGACGAGCGTCAGGCCGAACGCGGCGAACGCCGCCGCGACTATCGCGCTCAGTCTCTCGCCAGCGATCACCTCGCGGTACAGCCGGTCCATCGAGCGCACGTCGTAAGCGGCAAGCTCCGGCGCCGTCTCACCGATGGCTTCCCGGATGGTGGGTACGAGACCGAGAGCATCCCCCCGCGCCCGGATCATGAAATGCAGATTCCGGGTGGATCGGCCGAGAGGATTCTGCAGATAGGGCAGGTACCACGTCATGTCGAAATCGCCCGCGTCCCGCACGGCTCCGACGACGCCCACAACCTCGAGCCAGGGTTCGCCCGCGCTTGCGTTGGCCGGTCGCAGGCGCTTACCGATCGCATCCTGTTCGGGCCAGAAACGCTCCGCGAGCCGTTCGTCGATCAGCACGACGAGCGAGCCAAGCTCGTCATCGCGACGGTCGAACGTGCGTCCCTGGATCAGCGGCACGCGCATCGTCTCGAGCAGACGGGGAGAGATGAAGCGGTGGTTGACGGTGAACGAGGATCCCTCCGTCGTCATCTCCAGCCCCTCGGGAATGATCCGGGCACCCCACTCCCCACAGCAGATGGGGTTCACCGTCGTGATTCCTGCCTCCTCGACTCCGGGCACGACACGGACCGCATCCAGGAGGTCCGACACCAGCCGGTTTCGGGTCGGCGCATCGGTGTACGGCGACCCGTCGAGGCTGACGCGAAGCGTGAGCAATTCGTCGGACCGAAAGCCCAGATCCGCCCTCTGCAACTGCCGGAAATTGCCGATCAGGATCGCGGCCCCGGCCAGTAGCATCAGGGCCAGCGATATCTGACTCACGACGAGGATCCTCTGCACCCTGCGACGCTGCCGGCCGGCCAGCGCTCGCCCTCCTTCCTGAAGCAGTGAGAGCAAGTCGGCGCGCGATCCCTGGAAAGCGGCCGCGGTTCCGAAGGCCAGCCCGCAGACGACAGACAGCCCGAGAGCGAACAGCGCCACCCGCGGACCGACATGGACTCGGCCGAGCGGAAGCTCGTCGCGCAATACCTCGGGTATGAAGACGATGAGCAGGTCAGCCAGCCAGACCGTGAGCAGGAACGCCGCTGCGCCTCCGAGCAGGAACAGCACCAGAGTCTCCGTGAGGAACTGGCGGGTCTGCCTGCCGCGGCTGGCACCGAGGGCGGCGGTGATCCCTATCTCCGCGGAGCGGGACAGGAATCGCGCGACGAGGACGTTGGCCACATTGACCCCGGTGAGCAGGAGAAGAAAGGCCACGGCTCCGAGGAGCGCGAAGATGAGGCCTCGATCCTCGTGCACGAAGCTCTCGCGAATCGGCACCGCCAGCAGGCCGAAACCCTGATTCGTCTCCGGATGCTCATCCTGGAGTCGTCCGGCCAGGAGATCCAGCTGGCTGCGGGCCAGATCGTGGGAGGCGTCTGGTGCCAGCCGGCCGAAGACCGCCAGAACGTGCGACGCCCCGTCGGAAGGGTTCGGGGCCAGGGGAAACCACACGTCGGCCTCGTAGGGAAACCGGAACCGAGGCGGCATGACGCCGACGATCCGGTGTGCCCTCCCGTCCAGCCGGATCGACCGACCGAGCGCTTCCGGTCGGCTCCCGAGGCGCGACTCCCACAGTCGATGCGAGATCAGGACGACTCCCGCCTCGATTCCGACCGCTTCTTCCGTGGGATCGAAGGTGCGGCCCAGAACAGGGCTGATTCCCATCACCTCCGTCCAGCCCGCCGTGATGCCGACACCGGCCAGTCGCTCAGGATCGTGCTCTCCACTCAGGGTGAGGCTACGCGCCAGGGCTCCGACGACGCCGCCGAACGCGTCCGCCTCGGTTTGAATCACGTTGTGCGCCAGCGGCGACATGTTGACGGGGAGGATCTGGCCGTCCGGAGTGGACACGTGCTCGCGCAGCCTCAGAAGCCGGTCCGCTTCCTCGAACGGAAGCGCCCGATGAAAGGCCGTGTCGTACACTCCGAACAGCGCCACGTTCGCGCCGAGACCGATCCCCAGGGTGAGAATCGTAACGAAAGCGAAAAGCGGGCTGCGCAGGACGTGCCGGTACGCCAGACGCACATCCATCTGCAGGTCGCTCAGGAACCGACCGGCCCGCCCTTGCTCGCCGCTCATTCGCCTCCTTAACCGCGGGTGGTAGATCAGGCATTGGAGGCGCAAACGTCGTGCCGGACGATTCTGTTGTTTTAACTGGCTGGCGGATAACGGCTTGTCGGGCCTCTCCTGGGTGGTCGGGAGGGCGCTATGTGTCCGGAGTCGGTACATACCGTCCCAAATCCGAACATTGGAGAGCCGGGAGGGTCAGTCGCTCGGCAGCTTCTGGCGGAACAGGCGCCGGATCTTCGGACGGAACGGGTCGTCCTTCGGAACCTCCTCGATGAGTCTTCCCACCCACCGGAGGATCATCCGATCGGACTCCCGCCTGAGCCGCCCCGGTTCCGGGAGGCGCTCCAGGGTGACCAGCAGGACCTCACCCAGATGCTCGTCCACGTAATCCCATGAGCGTCCCAGAAAACGGCCGAGGCCATGCTTGGCTTCGACGGCGCGGGCCGCGCTCGTCAGGAGCGCGTCGGGGTTGGAAGGCCAGAAGGCTCGCTCGCTCATCGTCCTCGACGGTTGAGTGTCCGTATCATCCGGTACGCACGGGACGTGCCCCGTTGCTTAGTGTTCATTTGCAACGACTTACACGACGACCCCACCAGAGGCGTGGTGTCGCGGCCACAGGGCCGGCGGGAGTGGGCTCCAACTCGAGGGGTGCATGCGCATCCTCTCCCCACCGGTTGACCGCCGACGCGAACAGACGCGCCGACCGGAGCCGGCGGGCGCGGTGGACAACATACGGCGTCCTCGTAGTCGAAGGGAGGCAGGGCTGGAGGCCGGGTCCGGTCTGTAGGGGGAGGTTCGATCCTGCGCGCCGGCTGCGGGCGTGACCGCCCTCGGCCAGCGGGCGATTACAGGTCGCGCCGTCTGTACCAGAGCCAGCCGATCAGCGTGAGTGCGCAGACCCACAAGGCAGCGCCCAGAATCGCGGGCCGGAGCGTCTGAAGCTCGGGCACCGTTCGCTCGTGCTCGGCCGCCCACTCCGAAGCTCGACGGAACGCATCCGGATCGTACTGAATGTAGTCGTCGAGCCGGTTGAACGTGGTGACGGGCAACCAGCGGAGCACAGGGCGAAGGCCCTCGAACAAGCTTCCCAACCCCCCGGCGAGGAGTCGCTCCCCGAAGGCGAACCAGGCGAACCAGACCGCCATCGCCGGCCCCGAGTTTCGAATGGCCGTCGCCATGAACAGGGCCAGGCTCGTGTAGCCCAGCCCGGCCAGGAACATCCCGCCGAGCGCGGAAAGCTGCGGCAAGCCGAACAGGGTGGCCGTGTTCGCCGCGTCGGTGCCGGCCCAGGCCATGGCCCCGCCCACGAGAATCCGGATCCCCAGGAACAGCGCCGTCAGCAGAGGAAGGAGGAGGAGCTTCGCCGAGTACCACTGCGTCTTGGACAGGCCGTCGATGACGTTCTGCCGGGCCGTCCGCCAGCTGAATTCGGCCGCTACCAGAAGAATGAGGAGGACGGAGGCGAAGACGAAACCGATCACGATCTCTTCGCCCAGGATCTGCACCCAGGCCTCGGGGAAAGAGAAAGGATCGGCCGGATCCTTGCGCGCCTCGCGGAATTCGTCGAACAGGTCGGCGAACGTGATGAGGGAGAACAGCCCGAGGGTCACCCAGGTGGCGGGCCGCTTCCACATCTTCCGCATTTCGCCTCGGAAGGCAGCCCCTATCACGGTACTTCTCCCATGCGATGTTCGGAACGGCCGTCGGTCCCGGCCCGCCCGGTCGGCGCCTCGCCAGCCTCCGTCGTCTCGGTGGCCCCGGTCGCCTCCATGAAGGCGTCCTCCAGGGTGCGCGCTTCCAGGGACAGGTGGGAAACATGGATGCCGCGCCCGGCCAGCCACGCGTTAAGTGCCCCGAGATCGCCGTCGTCGAGCTCGGCCACGACCCGGTCTCCCCGCCGGCGCGACCAGCGGGCGGCGGGATACTCGGCAACCGCAGACTCGAGGCCATTCAGGTCCGCTGACCGTAGCCCGGCCACACCGTGCGAGGTGACGTCGACGATACTGTCCTGCTTCACGATCCTGCCCTGCTGGATAATCGCGACGTGCGTGCACGTCCGCTCGACCTCCGACAGCAGGTGGCTGGAAAGGAATATCGTCTTCCCGCGCTGCCCCAGCTCGCGGATGATCTCCCGGATCTCCCGCATGCCCTCGGGATCCAGACCGTTGGCCGGCTCGTCGAGGATGATGAGCTCCGGGTCGCCCAGCATGGTCGCGGCCAGCGCAAGCCGCTGCTTCATGCCGAGGGAATACGTCTTGAACTTCCCTTTGGCGCGGCGGCCGAGACCGACCACGTCCAGCACACGATCGATCTCGTTGCGTGTCTCTCCCTTTACGCCGGCTACGATCCGCAGGTTGTCGCGTCCCGACAGATACGGATAGAAGTTCGGATGCTCCAGGGTTGCGCCGATGCGCTGGCGAGCGGAGTGCAGATCGGCCGCCGTTTCGCCGCCGAACAGGCGGAAGGAGCCTTCCGTGGGAGTGATGATGCCGAGCAGAAGACCTATCGTCGTGGTCTTTCCGGCGCCGTTGGGACCTAGAAAGCCGAAGACCTGACCGCTTTCGACCTCGAAGGAGATCCCGTCGACGGCCGGCGTCTTCCGGTACCGTTTCTTCAAGTCATACGTCTGGATGACGGGAGTGTCCGCTTCTATCGTCATGGGCAACAGAACGATTCCCGGATCACGGGAGTTTCAACGTTGTGGGTGAGAGCCGCGCGCGGCCTCTGGCTCGATCCCCGTGCAAGCTCACGACCGGCGCATCGCGACGACGAGCCCGAGCACGATGATCACTCCGGCAACGAGCCAGATCATGGAGTCGCCGGGAAGACCGGAAAGTCCCTCTCCTGACTCGCCCATGAAGAAGAGCACGCCGCCCAGAGCGGCGATGCCGCCGGCCAGCGACATGGCGAGCAACCGGCGAGCCGGTGCGGAGGACGTCGGGCCTCCATACGCGATCTGCACCGCCTGCTGGACGTCCGCGGGCTTCGTGTCCGGATAGCTGCGCTGGAAGTCCTGGATCACCTGGTTCAGCTGTCGCGCCAGCTCCCGCGCGCGTGGAGAGGGTGGCGGTGACTGCTGCACGATCATCGGTATGTAGCTCATGGATCCACTCCATCCGTTCAACGGCGGCCAGTTGCCGGGGGAGACCGCATCGACCCGGACGGCAAGGTCGCCCGGCCGCGGCGGGTGCGCGAGTGCCACGGGCACGCGGACTGGCGCGAATGGGCCGTTCGGCTCCACACTGGGGACG
>JBDHFS010000011.1:0-22313 GCA_039590285.1 Gemmatimonadota bacterium | reverse complement strand
ATCCAACGCGGCGAGCTCGATATCTCCGGGGGCTTCGAGGAATTCGACGAACAGACCATCCTCGTCATCCGCCTCGAACACCCAGGCGCGGACACCTTCTCGCTCCGCGCTCCCCGCCCGGGCCGCGAGCGCTTCGAGGTAATCCCCGCGCCTCTTTCCCTCGACGCGCCTGAAGCGGATCCACAAGCGTCGCGATGTGCTCACGGTGCGTTGTCCTCCTCGGGCCACTCGAAGTCGCGGGCCCGGAAGCGCTGCCCGGTGACGCCCGCGGCCCTGTCAGAAGCCAGGTACACGAACACGTCCGCGATGTCGTACGGGCGAGGCAGGTCATCCGAATCTTCGTCCGGATAGGCGGCCATGCGCATCTCCGTTCGCATGGCTCCAGGGTCAACCGCGTTGGAACGCACTCCGTCCTGAGCGAGCTCGCCTGCCAGCATCTGTGACAGGGCCTCCAGGCCGTTCTTGGAAGCGCAGTAGGCCCCCCAGTTGGGCCGGCCATGATCACCCACCCCAGACGACACGTGCACCATGGCGCCGCGCGTGGCCTTCAAGGGCTGGATACACGCCTTCGCCACGATGAAGGCACCGGTGAGATTCACCTCGATCACCTTGCGCCAGTCGTCGACGGGGTAGTCGAGAACGGCTACCCGGGGCCCGAGGATCGACGCGTTGTTCAGCAGGACGTCCACCCTGCCGAATTCCTCCAAGGTCGCTTCGACCCATGCCGCCACGTCAGCCTCGCTCGTCACGTCACACCCGGTGACGAGACAGAGTCCACCCGCCGCGCGCAGTTCCGCCGAGAGCTCGTCGGCACCTTCCGGGCGCCGTGCGCAAAGTGATACACTCGCTCCCTCCTCGACGAACCGTCGAGCCAGATCCGCTCCCAGGCCCTTCGAGCCGCCCGAGATCATCGCGACCTTACCCTGAAGCTCCATCGGCCTCGTCTTTCCTTCGTGGTTGTCCTCGTCGGCCGCGCGGCTCGTTGACGCTCCCGCTGACCGCGACTAGCCTTCGCTGGTCATGAGCGATCCCGCCCACTGGAATCAGCCGCCCCGCATCACGGTCCCGCCGCCGGGCCCGCAGTCCCGCCGGCTCGCCCGCCGGCTGGCCTCGGTCGAGTCCCGGAACGTCACGAGCCTCGGCGATCACTTCCCCATCTTCTGGGAGAAGGCCAGAGGGAGCAACGTGTGGGACGCGGACGGAAACCGCTACGTCGACCTGACGGCGGGATTCGGCGTCGCGGTGTCCGGACATCGGGACCGTCGTGTCATGTCGGCGCTTCGCCGCCAGATCGCTCTTCTTCCGCATGGCATGGGTGACGTGCACCCGCCGGCGCTCAAAGTGAAGCTCCTGGAGAGGCTCGCGGCCGTTTCGCCCATCCCCGATCCGCGGATCGTGTTGACCTGCTCCGGCGCCGAGGCGGTCGAGGTCGCGCTCAAGACGACCCGGCTGGCGACCGGAAAGCCGGGTATGGTCGTGTTTACAGGTGCCTATCACGGCCTGACGTACGGAGCGCTGGCGGGCACGGACCGTGAGCTGTTCCGGGGACCGTTCGAGGACCAGCTGAACCCTCATGTCAGCCGCGCGCCGTACCCACACCCGTATCGCCCGCCCGCGGGCCTCGTGGACGGGCCGTTGCGGGAGACCTCCGAAGCCAGCATCGCCGCCGCGGCCCTGGCGAGCCTCCGGGTCCTTCTCGAATCGGCTGGGGGTGCGGACATAGGGGCAGTGCTCGTGGAACCGATCCAGGGCCGTGGGGGGGATGTGGTGCCTCCGCCCGGGTTCCTGTCGGGAGTGGCCGAGATATGCGCCGATCGGGGCCTGCTCCTGATCGCTGACGAAGTGTATACGGGCCTGGGACGCACGGGCCGCTGGTTCGCGTGCGAGCACGAAGACGTAACACCCGACCTGCTCTGCGTCGGTAAGGCTCTGTCCGGAACGCTTCCGATCGCTGCGTGCATCGGATCGAGAGAGGCGATGGACGCGTGGCCGACCTCGTCCGGCGAAGCCATCCACACGTCCACGTTCCTCGGGAACCCGCTGGCATGCGCCGCGGCGATCGCGTCGCTGACGGAAATCCGACGGCACGGCCTCGTCGAACGGGCGGCCGATGAAGGCGAGCGGTGGATCGACCGCCTGCGGGAACGCCTCGGCCGCCACCCGGCGGTGGGCGACGTTCGCGGACGAGGCCTGATGATCGGAATCGACCTGGTGCGGGAGGAGTCGACGCGCGAGCCCCATACCGAGCTGGCGGGGCGGGTCGTCGCGGGCGCGTTGCGCCGCGGCTGGATCGTGCTGGCCGGGGCCCCGGACGGAAACGTGATCTCGCTCTCGCCACCTCTCACCTTGAGCGCGAAGCTCATGGATGCGGCCACCGACATGCTGGATGCGGTACTGGAAGAGAGCCTCGAACCCGCCTAGATGACGTGCTCCTCGTCGCAGGCTACATTCCCGCCCCTTCTTCCGGATCGAGGCGTAGAAAGAGGAGCAGCCGGATGTCTAAGGACGACATCACAGTACAGGGGACGCCCAACCCGAACGCAGCGAAGTTCGTGGTCTCGAGCTCTCTCGGTGCCACGAGCCGATCGTACTTCGGGCCCGAGGAGGTAGAGGATGACGCTCTCGCGGCCCGACTGTTCGAGATACCTGGAGTCCGGGCGCTTCTGATCGTGGACAACTTCATCACCGTGACCAAGACGGACGAGGTGGCGTGGGACGACATAGTGGAGGACATCACGTGGACCATAGGGGAAGCACTCGGATCGTGACTCGAACCCGATCTGGATGGCTCGCGGCCTTGACCGCCCTCGCGTTCCTCGTGGCCTGCGGGGGGGAATCGGACGGTGGGCAGACGGCGGCGGGAGAGCCGGACGCGGTCGCGCAGACGGAGACCTCATCAGAGACCCCCTTTCGCACCGGCAGCGAGACGGCGGACCACCTGATCCTGGAGGAAGAGCGTCACCTGGCCTCCCTGCGTCAGCTCACGTTCAGCGGGCAGAACGCTGAGGCGTATTGGTCCACGGACGACCAGTGGATCATGTTCCAGGCAACCCCGCGTGACGCCCGGTGTGACCAGCAGTTCACGATGCGGCCGGACGGTTCGGACCTGAGCCTGGTGAGCACGGGAGTCGGGCGCACGACGTGCGGCTACTTCCTTCCCGGAAACCACAAGATCGTATATGGATCCACCCACCTCGGTGGTGACGAGTGCCCGCCCGAGGCGGACAGGTCCCAGGGCTACGTGTGGGCGCTGTACGAGGACTACGACATCTTCCTGGCCGACGCGGACGGTTCTAACCTGGAACGCCTGACGGATGTGCCCGGCTACGACGCCGAGGCGACGCTGTCGCGAGACGGCGAGTGGATCGTGTTCACGTCGGCCCGGGATGGTGACCTGGACATCTACAAGATGCGCCCCGACGGCACCGAGTTGACCCGCCTTACAAGCGATCCCGGCTACGACGGAGGTCCGTTCTTCTCGTACGACGGAACGAAGATCGTTTACCGGGCCAGCCACCCGGAAGGCGAGGAGCTTGCCGATTACCTGAGCCTGCTGGAGCAGGGCCTGATCAGGCCCTCGCAGCTGGACATCTTCGTGATGGATGCGGACGGGTCGAACAAGCGACAGCTCACAGACAACGGCCGGGCCAACTTCGGGCCGTACTTCTTTCCGGATGGCGAGCGGATCATCTTCTCGTCCAACATGGACGCGGTGAGCCCGCTCGTGCCGGACTTCGACCTGTACGCGATCCACGTGGATGGGACAGGTCTCGAGCGGCTCACCTACGCGGCTGACTTCGACGGCTTTCCGATGTTCAACTCGGACGGCACGAAGTTGATCTTCGCTTCGAACCGGGGGAACGAGCTCCCTCGCGAGACGAACCTGTTCATCGCGGACTGGATGGATTGAAGCATGCCGGCCACGGTAGCGTGAGGGAGACATGACGGGCTCGTCACCTCCCGGCGCTGAGATGAGCGAGGCGCAGATCGCGTTCCTCACCGGCCTGATCGCCTCGGAGGGTCTCCCCGGACCGCACCTGGAAATAGGCACCGCCGCCGGGGTTACCCTGGCCCAGATGATCCGAGCCCGCCCGACGCCGCACGATCCGCCCTTCGTCGTAGTGGACAACATGGGGTACTTTCCTGACCAGCTGGCTGTGGTTCGGGCCAACCTCGAGCGCCACGGAGTCGATCCCGAGAGCGTGGAGTTCCGGATCGGCGACAGCGGAGAGATCTTCGCGGCGGCGGCCAGGGCAGGGGACTCGTTCGATTTCATCGTGATCGACGCCTCCCACCGCATCCATAAGGTGACCGCCGACCTCCGCTGGACCCGGCTTCTCCGACCGGGCGGTGTGGTCTGTCTTCACGACTACGGTCCCGGCTTTCCCGGGGTGATGCGATCGGTGGATCGCTTCCTGAGCCGGTACCCCAACTACGAGCGCCTGGAGGAGGTCGGGGGTCTTCTGGTGCTCCGAAAGCGCGCCCCGAGCAGGCGCTCCGAGATATCGCTGACGGACCGCGTGTGGGCCGCATTCTGGTACCTCCGTCTCAAACTCGCGGGCTGAAGAACAAGCCGGCGACCTTGCGCTAGCCGGGCCCCTCGATTCTTCTGGAGGTCCGACGTGTCGACGTGATCCGCGTCAAGCTGACCAGAGAATCGAAGGAGGTGCCCCCATGCCCGCTGATCACAACCCCGTCGGCTGGATCGAGATTCCCGTTCATGACGTGGCCCGCGCCAAGACCTTCTACGAGAACGTCTTCGGATTCGAAGACCTGCCGGTTCACCAGATGGGGCCGCTGACGATGGCGTGGTTCCCGTTCCAGGAAGACAGCAATGGAGCCGCCGGGGCCTTGTGCCAGGGCGAGACGTACGAGCCCTCCCACGCCGGAGCGCTCGTGTACCTGACCGCACCTGATATCGAAGCGACCCTCGCGCGGGCGGAGGAGAATGGTGGGAAGACACTCGTTCCGAAGATGAGCATCGGCGAGTACGGGTTCGTTGGCTTCATGGAGGATTGCGAGGGCAATCGCGTTGGACTGCATTCGCGTGTGTGAGGAGCGTCGTCCATGACTGCCGAGCGAGTCCTGGGGTGGATCCACATAGCGATGGCCCTGCTGATGCTGCCACTGGCCGGAGTGTTCGGACTGTGGTTCGCTCCCATCCTCGCCGCGGGACCGGTCTGGCTGGTCGGGATCGGCGTGCGCTTCCTGCGTACGAAGTCAGAGGCGTGGACCCTGGCGCGCATGACCCACCTGTTCGTGGGACCGGCCGTGATCATCCTCGGCGTATACGGGCTCTTCGCCGCGAACTGGGGGCCACGAAGCGCGGCGGAGGGAGGCGGACCGTTCACGACCTTCGGAATCTACCCCCTCACGCTCGCCTTGGGCCTCGGAGCACTTTCTGCCGTGACGCTCGTACTCTCGTGGCGCGAGGGCCGAGCCGAGCGCAGCTGAGCAGCGACCAGCCGCACCACTTGACACCCGCTCACGTTTGAGCATATTGGTAACCATATGGTTACCATTAATCGGCAACTCGATTCGGTTTTCGGAGCCCTCTCCGACGGGACCCGACGGGCCATTCTCGAACATCTGGCCCACGGTGAGCGCACGGTGGGAGAGCTGGCGTCGCCATTCGAGATCTCTCGACCCGCGATCTCCAAGCACCTGCGCGTGTTGGAGAGGGCGGGGCTCGTGCAGCGAACGCCGGAGGGTCGCATCAGCCGATGCGCGCTCGACGCCGCGCCGCTGCGGGAGGCCGCCGATTGGGTGGAAGATTACCGCGATTTCTGGGAGGGACGGCTCGACGCGCTCGCCCGTTACCTGGAGACGCCGAAACCCGAGGACGAGGAGGAGGAATGACGACTCAGACCGCCGGCACCTTGCAGATCACGCGCGTGATCGCAGCCGACCCGGAGACCGTGTTCGATGCCTGGACCCAGCCCGAGCACATCAAGCAGTGGTCCGCACCGGAGGGAATGGACGTGCCGATCTCGGAAGTGGACCTGACCGTGGGCGGCCGGTTTCATCTGCAGATGCGGAACGCGGAGGGCGGTGCTCACACGGCGCGGGGAGTCTACAGCGAGATCGACCGTCCGAGCCGCCTGGTATACTCGTGGGCGTGGGACGAGCACCCGGAGCATGGTGAGTCGTTGATCACCGTCGAGTTCAGAGCCGTGGAAGGCGGGACCGAGGTCACCATGGTTCACTGCGGGTTGCCGGATGAGAAGTCCGTGACCGATCACGAGGGCGGCTGGACGAGTTGCCTCAACCGGCTGGAAGGGCTGCACGCCTGATGTCGCCGGACGGCTACCGCGTCGTGCTACAGCCCGCCGAGTGGCCGTGACCCGGTCTTTGGCCTCCTGACAGTCATAGGAGTGCCAGGCGTCCTCACACATCTGATCTGGACTACGGCCCCGAGCACGATGCACGACACAGAAGGAGTGCTACCGATGTGAGAAGGATTCCCAGGACCGTTCTGCTGTGCTGTACGGAAGTCGCGGAGTTGCTCGATCAGGCGTATGAAATCAGAGGTGAGGGTGAGGCTTTCACCCGGGTAGCCGCGCACGAAGGCTGGCCAAACGACACCAGAGAGTAGTTGAAGGCGAGCATCTCGGGCGCCGACCGTTAGCCAGCACCATTACCTTCGGAGCCATGCCAAAACCATCAGGTGAAGAACTCCACGCGGTCACGGGCGCGTTCGGCTACTCCGGTCGCTACATCGCCCACCGGCTGCTGGCTGCCGGACACCGGGTCCTGACGCTGACAAACTCGCACGGACCCGATCCGTTCGCCGGGCGCGTAACGGCGTTCCCATTGTGCTTTCATGATCCTGCGGCGCTCACGGCCTCCCTGCGCGGCGTCGCCGTTCTATACAACACCTATTGGGTGCGGTTCGACCACAAAGCGTTCAACCACCGCGAGGCGGTGGCTAACACTCTGACCCTCTTTGAAGCCGCCCTCCAAGCCGGCGTCCGGCGGGTCGTCCATGTCAGCATCACGAACCCCTCTGCTGAGTCCGATCTCCCCTACTTCAGCGGCAAGGCCGAGCTCGAGGCGGCGATCAGGGCGTCCGGCCTCTCTTACGCGATCCTCCGGCCGACGGTGCTGTTCGGGAAAGAGGACATCCTGATCAACAACATCGCCTGGATGTTGCGCCGGTTCCCCGTCTTCGGCGTCTTTGCTGACGGCCGGTACCGACTTCAACCGATCTTTGTGGACGATCTGGCGGAACTTGCCTGTGATCAGGGGAGCCGGACAGGTGACGTGGTCGTGGAGGCGATCGGCCCAGAGACGTTTGCCTATCGAGAGCTGGTCGAGACGATCGGCCGGATCATAGGTCACCGCCGCCCGCTAGTGTCTGTGCCGCCGCGTATCGTCTACTGGACCGGGCGGGTGTTTGGGGCAGTGAAGGGAGATGTCATTATCACTCGTGAGGAGATACGCGGGCTGATGGAGGAGCGGCTCTATGTTGAAGCCGCACCGGCCGGCTCGACCCTTCTCACGGAATGGGCCCGTGAGCACTCCGATACCTTGGGTGCCCGCTACGCCAACGAACTGGCCCGGCGCGGCAAGCAACAGGTGCCCTAGCGCGTCTGGAGCATACGCGTTGAATGTGATTGGACAAACGAACGTGGTCGCGAGCAGCTGAGGCGCCGACCGTTAGCCAGCTTCAGCCTGTGGCGTCGAGTGGTTCCTGGACCAGATTGAACGGTAGCGAGTACGCGATATAACCGACGGCATGCATCCGGGATGAGCCTGCCGAAACCATCAGGGAGGAAGCGCTCATGAGTCAAGCTGACCAGGATCGACGCATTGATTACGTGGAGTTCCGGACCACAGACATGGTTGAGACCAAGAAGTTCTATTCGGGGATTTTCGGTTGGGAGTTCACCGATTATGGCCCGGACTACACCAGTTTCCACGACGGCAGGCTAGGCGGCGGTTTCTCGGCCGCACCGGAAGTTGCGGCAGGCGGCCCATTGATCGTGCTCTACGCCACGAACCTGGACGAGATCGAATCCAGAATCGGCGAGGGCGGAGGGCAAATCGTCCGGGAGGCGTTCGAGTTTCCCGGTGGACGGCGCTTTCACTTCACCGATCCGAGTGGAAATGAATTGGCGGTCTGGTCGGATCGATAGAGATGCGGCCTGGACCGGGTCCGAAAGCGGTCGCTCCGAGGTGCCCTGAATGTCTCCATCCGAATAAAGGAAGATGGCATGACCACAGCAGAGATCTCCGCAGCGTTTCCGTTCGAGTCACGATTCGTGGAAGTGCTCGGATCGAGGATGCATTACGTGGAAGAGGGCTCGGGAGACCCGATTCTGTTACTGCACGGTCAGCCCACGTCGTCTTACCTGTGGCGCAACGTGATCCCTCACCTGACTGATCTCGGGCGTTGCATCGCGCCTGACTTGATCGGGTTCGGTAAGTCGGACAAGCCGGACATCGAATACCGGTTCTTCGATCACGCGCGGTACCTTTTCGGCTTCATCGAGATGCTTGGCCTCGACAACATCATATTGGTCGTTCACGACTGGGGGGCGGGCCTAGGGCTCTACTACGCACGGCAGAATCCATCCAGGATCAAGGCCATCGCGTTGATGGAGCCAGTGCTGGCCTCGGTCCCGACATGGGAGGACTTTCCCGCCGACTTCGTAGAGGCTTTTCGGGGATTCCGGTCTCCCGACGTCGGTTGGGACATGCTCGTGAATCAGAACATCTTCATCGAGGGGGTTCTTCCGGCGGCCACCGTGCGCGACCTCACCGACGAGGAAATGGACATGTACCGTGCCCCGTTCCTCGATCCGGCAGACCGAAAACCTCTCTGGCGCTGGCCGAACGAGCTCCCGATCGCCGGCGAGCCACCGGACACCGCCCCGGCCGTCGACGCCAACTTCGCCTCGCTTCAGGAATCAGACGTCCCGAAGATCCTGTTCCACGCGACCCCCGGCGCGATTCTTCCGCCCGAACGACTCGACATGTTCTCCGCTCTCTCGAACCTGACCACGATCGACCTGGGCCCCGGGATGCACTACCTGCAGGAAGATCACCCTCACGAGATTGGAGAGGGCATTGCGGAGTGGTACAGCGGGCTCTGATCGGCTGGCTGGTGGCTGCTGCGATCATGCGCTGAAGGCGCTGACCGTCCGACGCCGCCGGGCGCATCGCTCGGGCAGCATCCGCCAGTACCCGCTCGATGGAGGATACGCATGCGACGCTTAGCCATGCTGCTGCTCTTCACGGGAACGGTGCTGGTACAGGAGGCCACGAGCCAGGAGCCGAAAGCGCCGACTATCGTCATCGTGCACGGAGCGTGGGGCGGCGGCTGGGCGTTCCGCCAGGTCGAGCAGCATCTTCGAGACTCCGGACACGGGGTCTATCGTCCGACGCTGACCGGGCTCGGTGAGCGCTACCACCTGGCTTCTCCGGAGGTGGGTCTCGAGACGCACATCACCGACGTCGTCAATGTCGTCGAGTTCGAGGAATTGGAGGACGTCGTCCTCGTAGGGCATAGCTACGGAGGTATGGTCGTCACCGGAGTCGCGGACCGCCTTCCGCACCGCATTCGACACCTCGTGTACATCGACGCTTTCGTACCTTTCGACCGCGAGTCTGTGGCAGATCTCTCAGGTGACTTCCTGGCCGGACTCGAGGCCGCTGGTGCTCTCACTGATCCGGACTTCGTGGATCCTGTCTGGGTCCCACCCGACAGCCCGATACCCAGGGACGTCCGTCAGTCGATGAAGACGTTCACGGAGGTGATCCGGCTCCAGGACGAACCGGGGGAAGGGCTGCCCGTCTCCTACATCATCACCCGCGAGGCTCCCGGTGCGCCGGACGACTTCGATGCGTTCGCGGCGCGTGCCCGCGACCTCGGCTGGACGCTCCACGAGTTGGTGGCCGACCACAATCCACAATGGTCCAGGCCGCACGAGCTTGCCGAGCTCCTGACGACGATCCGGTGAGCCGGCCTTCTCTCACACGGATGCCTTATCCGTGGCTCTGGGTGATCGCAGCCACGGTAGGGGCTTGCACACCGGAGGCGCCCGCCACCGCGGACACAGTCATCCTGGTACACGGCCTCGGCCGCAGCCCGGCATCGATGTGGGTGCTCCGATCGCGCCTCAGTGGCAACGGGTACCGGGTCGTGAACTTCGGATATCCCTCGACGTCGGAGCCGATAGAAGAGCTCGTCGATCGGCTCGACGGAACGATTCGGAAGTGCTGCCCCCGAGAGGGGAACACGGTCCACTTCGTCACTCATTCCATGGGTGGAGTGCTGGTCCGCAGCTACCTGGCGGACCGCGCCGAACCGTTCGAAGGCCGCGTGGTAATGTTGAGTCCGCCAAGTCAGGGCAGTGAAGTGGTGGACGCATTCACCGACTCACCACTTCTTCGAAGGCTCCTGGGACCGTCCGGTGTGCGACTTGGGACCGACTCCGCGGGGATCGCCAGCGAGATGGGGCCCATAGACTTCAGTCTCGGCATCATCACCGGCGACCGGAGTATCAATCCCATCGGCTCATGGCTCATCCCGGGTCCGGACGATGGCAAGGTCAGCGTGTCCAGGGCACGAGTGGAGGGAGCCGCCGATTTCCTGGTGGTCCCGGCAACTCACACATTCATCATGAATCGACGCGATGTCGCTGAGGAGGTCGTGCATTTCCTCCGAGCGGGGAGATTCCGGAGTGAGGCGCCTCAGCGGTGATCCGACAGGCCGTGGCTGCGGACCCCCGTCATTAACTCGAGTGAGGAACTTCCCGTGCTACACATCCTGGTCGACGCCGATGCCTGCCCCGTCAAAAAGGAATTGTACCGCGTGGCAAACCGCCATCGGCTCAGCGTGACCCTGGTCGCCAACTCCTGGATGCGGATCCCCCACGAGCAGGGTATTGCGCTCGAAGTGGTAGAGGATGAACTCGACGCGGCCGACGATTGGATCGTGGATCACGTGGAACCGGACGACATCGTAATCACCGCTGATATACCGCTGGCGAGCCGCTGCATGCGAAAGGGAGCACGCGCAATCGGCCCTACAGGAAGGCCGTTTACGGAGGACAACATCGGGGATGCGGTCGCGACCCGGGACCTCTTGTCCGTCCTTCGTGGTGCCGGAGAGATAACGGGCGGTCCCCCACCGCTCACGAAGCGAGACCGGTCGCGTTTTCTTCAAACGCTTGACGAAGTGATCCAGTCCATCCGTCGCAAACATTCATGAAGACTGGCGCAAATCGTCCATTTGGACTATGCTGTACAGCTAGTATCTAGTCGGGCACCGCCCGACATCGGCGAACAACAGGTCCTCCTGGTTTATCCCCCCGAGGTCGCGCCTCCAACACCATTTTTTCGCCCGTCACTGTTGTGTGGGTCTAAAAGCACGGCCGTTCCGTGCAGGCCCAGCCTGCTCGTACGTCCAGGAAGAAGCATCTGAATGACAGTATCAGTACCCGACGGCTCGACCGAGTTTGACCGGTTCGGGCTCAATGAAGCCCTCATGCGTGGGATTCGTCATGCGGGTTTCGAGAACCCTCGGCAGATCCAGCTCGAGACCATTCCCGCAGCCCTTGCCGGCCGGGACGTGCTCGGACTGGCTCAGACCGGCACAGGAAAGACGGCGGCCTATGCACTGCCGCTGCTCCACCAGTTCCTCGAGGTGCGTCGCAAGGGCCCCCGCGCTCTCGTGATCGCTCCTACCAGGGAGCTTGCCACCCAGATCGCGTCCGAGTTTCGCACGCTCTCGAAGTTTACGGGCGTGAAATCGGTCACCATCTACGGCGGAGTATCGATCCAGGGCCAGGTCGACACGCTGCGGCGGCGCCCGGAGATCGTAGTGGGCTGCCCTGGCCGTGTACTCGACCTGCTGCAGCGGAGGCTACTGCACCTTGGCCAGGTCGAGACCCTCGTTCTCGACGAGGCTGACCACATGTTCGACATGGGCTTCCTGCCCGACATTCGAAGGATCCTCGCGGCGCTGCCGGCTCGCCGGCAGAACCTGCTGTTCTCGGCCACCATGCCGAAGGACATTCGCCGGCTGGCGGAGGAGCTGCTGACCGACCCACACGTGGTCGAGCTGGCCGACGCCGCACCGGCCGCCACCATCGATCACGCGCTGTACCTGGTCGCGGAGCGACGCAAGCGGGCCCTCCTGGAGCGAATGCTCTCCGGTGAGGATTGCCACTCGGCGATCGTGTTCACCCGCACCAAACGGCGCGCCAGTCGACTGGCCGAGCAGCTCAGCAAGGCGGGTCATCGGGCCGTGGGCCTCCAGGGCAACATGTCCCAGAGTCAGAGGGATCGGGCCATGCGTGGCTTTCGCTCGCGCTCCTACGACATCCTTGTGGCAACGGACATTGCGGCGCGCGGCATCGACGTGAGCGGCGTTTCACACGTGATCAATTTCGATGTGCCGAACACTCCGGAGGCGTACACCCATCGTATCGGGCGGACCGGCCGGGCGGAGCTCGAGGGCGTGGCCTGCACGTTCGTCACCAGCAGTGATGGCGCCTGGGTGCACTCGACTGAGAGCATGATCGGAGCACGGATCCCGCGCCGCACGGTCGAGGGCTTCGGCCCGGAGGTCGATGAGCAGTCCAGACATCGCCTCCCTCATGGACAGCGGCGGAACAACGGAAGGCCACGGAGCAGCGGAAAGGCGCCGAGCAACGGACAGCCACGGGGCAACGAGCAGCCACGGAACCTTCGGCGCAACGCGTTATTTCGCCCTGGAGGCCTAAGGCGCACCGGCTAGGCGCGCATTGGCCCGGCATCCGTTCCCCCTTGTGAGAGATTGCCGCTGACGCGGTCGTCTCTTCGCCTCGCGCGCGCCACTCTCGGTCAGCAGATTGATCGCACGGCAGAAAGGTGTATGGCCGGACACGACTTCTGGACGAGGGTGGTCTCACCACCCTGGCCGGACTCACCAGGTACCGGACCGCGATGGAGGCAGCACATGGGCAAGAGAGCGAAGACTGGCTCAAAGAACGCCGCGACGGCCGGCATAGGATTCGGCACGGCTCTCGCCATAGCGATCTCGTGGACCGCGAACAAGTCGATCATCTGGGCCATCATCCACGGCCTCCTGTCCTGGATCTACGTGATCTACTACGCGCTCCGGTATCAATAAGCCGGGGAGAGCGGGCTTGGCCAACGTGATAGATGACGCCTAGGCGGGGCGGGTGATGCCACAGCTCGATGATCCATGGCCGGGTTTCAAGTGGCCGGTTGCGGTCACGCAACCGATTACGACACCGGCGGACAGCGTATGGAAGGTCATCTCGACGCCGGGCAACCTCGAGCTTTGCTATCCATTCTGTGCCAGGAACCCGGTGGAGGCATGGCCTGGCGAGAATTCCCGCGATGAAGTGCACTATCTCAGCGGATGGGTCTTCGAGCGCCGATTCTGCCGATGGATCGACGGGGTCGGCTACGATCTCGAGATCGGTAGACGCGAAGGCGGGTCGTCATTCGTGTCGTGGCGAATATCGCCCGTCGATGAGCGGGCCTGCGAGTTGAGAATAGCCGTCTATCCGCACGTCCTGCAGAACATTCCTGCCACGATTCGGTGGCTGCCACATGTCCTGCGTGTCCGCCCCATGCTCAGAAGCTACCTGTCGTCCGTTGTGAGAGGCTTCGAGTGGTATGTGACCCGAGGCGAACCCGTAACCCGAAACCAGTTCGGCTCCCACCCCTGGTTCTCGCATCGTTAGATTGGCAGGACAGCGAATTGACACGAGGAGCGCATGGACCTCGATACCCGGACAAAGCTGGCGATCTACGGACACTTCGCCCAGACAGGGAACAGGCCATCTCCGGATGATGTGGCGTCGCTTGTAGATTCAGATGTCGGGAGTGTGCTCGACGCCTACTCGAGGCTGCGCGCCCAGCGAGTGCTTGTCCTCGAGACTGATGGGTCATCGATCCTCATGGCGCCTCCGTTCTCGGGCGTCCCGACACAGCACGTCGTATCAGTCGGAGGAACCGAGTACTTCGCCAACTGCGCGTGGGACGCGCTCGGGATTCCGGCCGCCCTGCACCGACCGGCTGTGGTCCACTCCCGCTGCGAGCATTCCGGCGAGCCGCTTCTCCTGGACGTAGGTCTCGAGGGTCCCGAGCCCTCGACCTGGCTCTTCCACAGCCTCGTGCCGGCGGCCAGGTGGTGGGACGACATTGGATTTACGTGAAGCACCATGCTCTTCTTCCGGTCGGAAGAGCGGGTTCGCGAGTGGTGCGCGGAACACGGATACCCTATGCGACCGCTCGTGACCATGGATCGGCTGTGGGCCCTCGCGACGACCTGGTATTCGACTCGACTTCAAGAGGATTCCCGGCGTCCTCTGCCAGACGAAATGCGCTCGATCTTCTCTGACCTGGGCCTCGAGGGCGACTTCTGGGATCCGGTGTCGGATCGCTTCGCCTAGACTCGAGCTTCGATGCCGGACCTGGACTCACCTCGAGTTGACTCCCTCTCGGAGATGTCGATGGCAAGGCGAGCTCAAATCGTGGGCTCGCTCCCATGAACGGTCAAGGAGGACCACGATGTACGTCATCCGGAACACGATGTACGCGAAACCCGGCCGCGGTAAGGAACTGATCGAAAAGCTGAAAGCAGGCGCCAGGGCCTCCACCTTGAGGGCGGAGTCTACGAGCCCGAGCAGGCTGCCAGTTTCCGTAGATTCTGCCGACGGACGCCGTTACGACCCGATCGGGGCCGGCCCCGACACGTGTGGGTGCTTCAACGCGCTGGCATCTCTCTTGCACCGAGCTCACCCGCCGACTCATAGTGCGATGTGTCCTTCGGCAAGCTGGCGACTGGCGACTTTAGCGACACCGTACAACTGAAGGGGTCTTCTGGTGAACGAATTCGTCGACCATTACGAAGTCCTGCAGCTCAGCCAGAATGCTGATTCCGAGACGGTCGAACGCGTCTATCGGCTGCTCGCCAAGCGCTTCCATCCCGACAATAAGGGCTCTGGAGACGAGGAGAGATTCCGAGAGGTTCACACGGCCTACGAGGTCCTGACCGATCCGGAGCGCCGCGCCGAGTACGACGTCAAGTATGACAAGAACAAGAGCCTGCAGTGGCAGATCTTCGAGCAGGAAGCGGCTCCGGGCGGCCGTCAGGAGGACCAGCGGATATTCGACGGCGTCCTTTCGCTGCTGTATGTCGCCCGGCGGCGGGACCCGGAAATGGGTGGCCTAGGACCGGTCTACCTGGAGAGGATGCTCGGGGTACCCCGGGAGCACCTCGAGTTTCCCATCTGGTATCTGAAGAAGAGGGGCTTGATCGAGACACTCCACACCGGAGAGGTGGCGATCACTGTCGACGGAATCGACAACATAGCCGCCAAGGAGAAGGCACTTCCCGACGATCGCCTGTTGACCGAGCTGCCGGTGCAGGAGGGAGAACAGGCGGCGCCCGACGACCCGGGCGACCAGCCCGACGCTGCGACTGGCACCGGGTGACGGAGGGTATGCTGGAGTCGTCGTCCCGTACATCGGCCCACACCTGAGCGACCCGTTCAACGAGCTGGTTGCCGACCGGCTGGCGCGGCTGCCTCGACAGAACGGAGGAAACGATGTGTAGGAGGGCACGATTCGTCTGCCTCGGCATTCTCCTGCTGTCCCCGGGTCCGACGGTCGGGGCCGCCCAGACATCCGCGACCCCGGGGGTCGAGCTCGCGAATCTCTCCTGGATTGAAGCTCAAGAGGTTCTGACCCCACAGAGTATCGAACACAGGACCGGACGGGACCGGGAAGCGGGTCCGTTTCAGTGGATTCGAAGTCTGGCGAATGGGTGCGGACGGTCTCATAGCGGAATCACGCGGCTTTCTTGACAGCGCCGAGTACGAGCAGCAACCCGAGTACGGTGTCGACGACGTCGACAGAGGCCGGCGTTCTACACGAGCATCGGATGGAGCGCGCGCGTCGACGAGCCGATTCGAGAGCCCATCGATTCCAGCCGGGCGTACAGCGAGCTGACCGACAACGGAGAATCCCGATGAGAGCAGCATATCTTATTCCGGTGGCTGTTACGTTGTTCCTGCTCCCGAGAACCGCCGACTGCCAGAATCGCGAGGAGCTCGCGTCCGAGGTCCGGGCGGCCGAGATGGCGTTCGCCGCGACGATGGCCGAGCGGGATCTCGAAGCCTTCCTCTCGTACGTGGCGGAGGAGGCGGTGTTCTTCGGGGGTCGCAGTGCCATGCGTGGGATCGAAGAGGTGGAGGCGGGTTGGAGTCCGTACTTCGAAGGGGCCGCGGCGCCGTTCTCATGGGAGCCGGAAAGCGTGGAAGTGCTCGACTCGGGCACGCTTGCGCACAGCAGCGGTCCGGTCCGCGATCCCGGGGGACAGTCGATCGGTACGTTCAACTCCATCTGGCGGCTCGAAGCCGACGGACGCTGGCGGGTGGTGTTCGACAAGGGGTGTCCGCCCTGCGATTGTTCCGAGTAACCCTGACTCGTAGAGACCGAGCGCGACGGAAGAAAGGTGACCGGCCACCGCTGGAGGTAATCATGCGACACGTGTATTCGTGCGCGCTGGGCATCGCGATGTTTGCGTCTCCTCTCGCTGCCCAGGTCGAGATTCCACCGGAATTCGAACAGCTCGAGAATCCCCGCATCTCCACCCGACCGACCGAGACGATGCTTGTAGTCGAAGCACAGGGTGACCCGCGGACGGTTGGAGGCACGGCCTTCGGCCTTCTGTTTCAGCTGTATTACCGGATTCCCGAGACTCCGAAAGGCTCGCAGCAGGCGGCGCCCCGGGCCCGTTGGCCGATCGCGTTCGAGCAACCGCGTTCCGAGTGGATCGGCCTGTACGCTCTTCCGGTCCCCGATCAGGTGAGCGTCCTGCCCGAACATGCGGCTCCGGCGGGATTCGAGGCACGGCTGACGGAGTGGGAGTACGGCGATGTGGCGGAAGTTATCCACGTCGGCCCGTACGATCGCGAGGAGCCGACCGTGCAGCGCCTGAAAGAGTTCGTGGAGGCGGAGGGATACGTGCTCGCAGGGGAGCACGAGGAGGAGTACATCCGCGGCCCGACGATGGCCGGCCCGGGCGATCCGGACCAGTACCTGACGATCCTCCGGTACAGGGTCACCAGCCCGCAGGGCGACGATTGAGTGAATAGCGCGGCTTGCAGCCATGAGCGGACGGATCGAGCTTGGAGGCCATGAGCGACAGCCCGAGTTCCCGGTCGTTCTTCCATTCCCTGCGCGAGCGCAAGGTCTTTGGCACCGCGGTCGCCTACCTGGTCATCGGCTTCGGGCTCGTGGAAGCCTCCGCGCTGCTCTTTCCGCGCCTCCAGTTTCCTTCCCAGGCGGTCGACGTGCTGATCGCGGTGCTGCTGTTCGGCTTTCCTCTTGCTCTGGCCGTCGCGTGGCGACTTCGGGGCCGAGACCCGGCCGCGTCAGTCTCTCCAGTGCTGTCGATTGTCTCGCTCGCCTTCGTCGCCGTGGCATTCTGGTGGCTTGGCTTCCGGGCGCTGCCATCGGCTGCCGAGCCGGAGACGGCCGCGGAGGACGTGACCAGGTCGCTGCCTCTAGTGATCATGATGGACTCGCCGCACCCCGACCGTGTCTACGACGAGGAGACTCTCGCGGCCAACGGGACGAACGCGGATGTGATCAGCGACATCCTGCTGGATCTTCCGATCCGCCGTCAGCGCGAGACGATAGGACCGGAGTGGCACCGAGATGAGGAAATCCTGCAGTTCGACCCCGATCTCGTGGTGATCCATTACTCCGGCTTCCGTCAGGGTCTCTCCGACGGTCCGCGAGACCGTCTGAAGATGTTCATGAGCTTCTTCGTCGAATCGGAGACACGGTTCATCCTCTACAGCCGACAGAGCGAGGCCGGTATACGGACCGGTGTAGATGAACTGCTGTCCGACCTGGACGAGGAACATCCAGGGTTCCTTTCGCGCGTTGACGTCTTCGGCCTCCCCGATCACGGTCCACCGAAGTGGAGGAGTCCGTTGACCGCCAACGCCCTGAAGCTCAGGGTGAAGGAGATCCTGGACATCTGACCAATGGGAGCCAGCACCGTGGATCCGGACTTCTTAGACCTCACCGCCGCGAATATCGCGCAAGAGCATATCTGTTGCGCCATCGTGGGGCAGCAGCACCAGGAGGGAGTCGACCGGAAGAAGACGTTCCTGTCCAGCGGGTTCGAGCGGGGTATGGTATTCCGCAAGCTCGAAGTGCGTGGCAAGGTCTTCATCGAGTATGCTCCGGCGGAGGCCGCGTGGCGGCCCGTCGTGGCGCCAGGCTACCTCGTCATCCACTGCCTGTGGGTATCGGGCCGATACAAGGGTCGACAGCTGGGCCGCCAGCTCTTGCAGCACTGCCTGGAAGCCGCCGGAAACCGCCATGGAGTCGTGGCGGTCAGCGGCCGTCGTCCCTATCTGACGGACACCCGGTTCTACCTGCATCACGGCTTTGATCGTGTCGAGCGGACGGAGACAGGCTTCGATCTCATGTGTTACCGGACCGGCGATGATGCTCCGGTTCCACGCTTCGCCGAGAGCGCCAGGCGCGGAACGGTTCCGGAGGACGGTGGGGTGCACTTCGAGTACGCATACCAGTGTCCCTTCGTTCCGGGTTGTCTGCGCGACATGTCCGCGGCGGCGAGCGAGTTCGGCCTCTCGGTGACCTCGAGAGAGCTGACGACCGCGAAGGAAGCCCAGAACGCGGCTTCCCCGTTCGGGACGTTCGGCGCGTTCCTCTTCGGCGAGCTCATTACCCACGAGCTGATGAGCGGGAACAAGTTCAGGAACCTGCTGCGAGAGAGACTACCGGAGACCTGATCCATGGCCGCGAACGACCAACGACTCGAGACCGTCCTGGGGCTCTACGATCCGCCCGCCGGCACGAAGCTGTGGCACGGCGGTGCGAGCGCGCTGGGCTCGCTGCGGGGAGTAGGACCCGAGCAGGCCGGGTGGAAGCCCGCGCCGGACCGGAAGAGCATCTGGGAGCTGGTCCTGCACATCGCCTACTGGAAATACGCCGTCTGGCGCCGAGGCACGGGCGCGGCCTCGGGGTCGTTCCCGCGCGCCCCCTCGAACTGGCCCGCTCCGCCGGAAGAGATCACGGATGCCTCCTGGAAGCGTGACCGGGCACTGCTCCGTGAGTACCACGAGCGGCTCTCCACGGCCATGCGGGACTTCGACCCGAAACGTTTGGCCCACTCTTCGGGTGGCAAGGGTGGGTACACATACGAGGATCTCTTCCTGGGTATCGTGCTGCACGACACCTACCATGCAGGGCAGATCCAGATGCTCAAGCGACTGTACGCCAGCCTCGGGTGAGACACGACAGACCCCGAGCGGGATGAACGGGCCAGAGCGGAGCGACGGCTGATGCACATGCTATGTCGAAACAGGGTCAGCGACTACGACAGGTGGCTGCAGGTTTTCACTTCTCACGAGAGGGCGCACGAAGAAGCTGGTCTCATCCTCGAGCACCTGTGGCGCGCCTCCAGTGATCCCGCCCAGGTGTTCTTTCTGTTTCGCGTCGACGACGGCGATAAGGCCAGGCGCTTCGTTTCCGCACCGGAAGCCGTCGGTGCGGCCGCAACAGCTGGCGTCCTGGACGGCGAATACCACTTCCTGGATACCGTCGAGGACTGATGGCTGATCGGCGAGGGACGTGAATGGGACTGTACAGCAGGTTCGTGCTTCCGAAGCTGGTGCATCTCGCCTGCAGCGCCGAGCCGACGATGCGCCAGCGCGAGAAAGTGGTACCGCAGGCACGAGGCCGTGTACTGGAAGTGGGCATCGGGTCGGGACTCAACCTCCCGTACTACGATTCGTCCACAGTCTCCGGCGTGTGCGGGCTGGATCCCTCTCCGGAGCTCACGAAGCTCGCGGAACAGGTGGCGGAGGATGTCCCGTTCGAAGTGGAGCTCGTATCCGCTACGAGTGAGGACATTCCGCTCGAGACCAGCAGTATGGATACCGTAGTCATCACGTATACCCTGTGCTCGATTTCGGACACCGACACGGCGCTCCGCGAGATGGCGCGCGTTCTGAAGCCGGGAGGGCAGCTTCTGTTCAGCGAGCACGGCATCGCTCCCGACCCCGCCGTGCGCCGCTGGCAGAATCGCCTCGACTCCATCTGGGGACGGTTCGGAGGTGGTTGCCACCTGAATCGCGATATCCCGGCCCTCATCGAGCGAGGTGGCTTCTCGATCGCGGACGTTCAGTCGATGTACATTCCGGGATGGCGGCCCGGGAGCTACAACTACTGGGGAGCCGCGACTGCTCGCTGAGCCCGCCGCCAGCGCGACCAAGAGTCGACACCCACATACGGGAGACTCGGCATGACCAGGTATGGCCATGTACGATGATCAGGCCACTTACTTGAACGGACCCATCGCGTTCGTGAAGGATGTGGACGCAGGCGTAATGTGAGCACACGTGTGCCGGCGTCGGCCGATGTCCGTGCCGGCACTCTCTGCAAGGAGGAGAGTCATGAGAGCCGCGGTAATGGAACAGTACGGTGAGCCACTGAAGATTCACGACGACTGGAGCGATCCCGAGTGCAGGCCCACGGACGCCATCATCAAGGTGGAGGCGTGCGGCATCTGCCGATCCGACTACACCCTGTGGAACGGCGGAATGGAGTGGGTAGGCGTGGTGCCCCCGTTACCCTCCGTGATGGGCCACGAATACTGCGGCATCATCGAAGAGGTCGGGAGGGAGGTGACGGGCTTCAACAGGGGCGAGCGCGTCGTTGCTCCGTTCTGCCAGGGGTGCGGGAGCTGCGAGTACTGCTCGGCCGGACACCAAAACGTGTGCACCAACCTGCAGCTTCCCGGCATGCACTTCACCGGCGGATATGCCACCTACACGACGGTGGCGAATGCCGCCGTGAATCTCGTATCGCTGCCGGAGTCCATCTCGTTTGCCGAAGCCGCCGGAATGGGCTGTCGGTTCGTGACCTCGTATCACGGCGTCGTGGATCAGGCCAGGGTTCAGCCAGGTGAGTGGGTGGCCGTGTTCGCCTGCGGAGGCGTGGGCCTCGCCGCCGTCAACATCGCCGCGGCCCTGGGCGCCAACGTCATCGCCGTGTCGCGCAGCGATGAAAAGCTTGCCCTTGCCCGGCAGCTGGGAGCCGCTCACACGGTTACCGCCGGGCCCGACGCGCCAGAGGAAATCGTGGAGCTCACAGGCGGGGGCGTTCACGTATCGGTGGACGCGCTCGGTTCGGCTGCCACCACGATCCCGGGGATCCTGAGCCTGCGAACACGGGGCCGTCACCTGCGTCTCGGAGCGTCCAACAAGAAGGAACAGGGCCAGATCAACATTCCAGTCGACTTCTTCACGTTCCGTGAGCTGACCTACGTTGGCTCGTTCGGCATGCAGGCGGCACGCTACCCGGAGATGCTGGGGATGGTCGAGTCGGGCGAGCTGAACCCAGGCCTCATGGTCGGCGACACGGTCGGGCTCGAGGCCACCAGCGACATCCTCGCTTCGATGGCGGACTACGACACGGTGGCCATGTCCGTGATCACGGACTTCTAAGGCGAGAAGAGGAGGAGCCCCAAGACATGTCGTCAGCCGAGCGCGCCTACGGACGGTGAGAGTCGGCGAGTCACCAGGCGCGCGCGCGGATGATCAGCGAAGGCCGCGGACGACGTCGCCCCGAATCTCGAGCACCTCGGGCCGCCCGCCATAGTGCTCGGCCATGCCCGTATCGATGCACCAGACCCGTCCGCCGCAGTAGGAAGTGATGCCGGCCGGCTGGATGGTGTGGCCCACCACCATACGCTCCACTTTCAGGCGTTCCAGCACCGAGACGAGCGTGTCGCAGGCCGCCAGGTCTGGCGCGTCGGAGTAGAGGCGGTTCCACACAGGGCTGCGATCGCCCCGGATCCACTCCGGCTGTGGCGCGTCATCGCGCAACCACGCGCGGATGGCGTCGTTCATCCGCTCGAGGCCTCGATCCACGTGCTCGGGCAGAACGCTTCCGTGCACGAACAGAGTAGTCCCCACGATCAGGAAGGTGTTACGCTCGGCGAGAAGCAGGGCGAAATCGCCACCCGGCCGCAGGGCCTGCGCCCGTGCCCGCTGGTGTGGCTCGAGCGTCGCGAGCAGCGAATCCACGGTCTCGACCACCGTGACATTTTCGAAGTCCGCCCAGCCGCCCTCGGTGACGTAACGGTAGTCATGGTACGCGTTCATCAGCTCGTGATTGCCGTTGAGCACGTGAACGGCCCCGCCCGCGAATTCGGCCTCCTCTCCCAGCCTTTCCAACATCAGGAAGACCTCTGCCTCGTTGTGTCCCCGGTCGAAAATGTCCCCCGTCTGCACGAT
>JBDHFS010000010.1:0-23208 GCA_039590285.1 Gemmatimonadota bacterium | reverse complement strand
GGCGGCCCGTCCGGGGGCCGCAAGATCCAGCTCGGGGCGATGATGTTCCTGCAGTACGCGATCTGGGGCGCGTGGGCCCCGGTGCTATCCTCCCATCTGCTTGGAGATCTGGGCTTCAGCGGCGGTCAGGTCGGCTGGATCTACGCCCTGCTTCCGCTGGCCACGATCATCGCTCCGATCGTGGGTGGCCAGGTGGCGGACCGGTACTTCTCGACCGAGCGGGTGATCGGGTTCCTCTCGTTCTCCGGCGGCGTCGTGCTGATGGTCGTGGCGCGCACGACCGACTTCAACCTGATGTTCGTTCTGATGCTCGTGTACTGCCTCCTGTACGCCCCCACCCTGGCTCTCACCAACTCCATCGCGATGATCAACATGGAAGACTCCGAGAAGGAATTCGGAGCCATCCGCGTGTGGGGGACGCTGGGCTGGATCGCCGCCGGCTGGATGCTCACGGGATGGCGGTGGTTCGGTGAGACCGACGTCCTACCGGCGATGAACGGAGACATGCTGTTCCTGGCCGGGATCCTCTCGATCGTCATGGGTCTGCAGTCGTTCCTGCTGCCGCACACACCGCCGCAGAGGGAGGGCGTGAGTCCCTGGGCGTTCCTCGAGTCGGTGAAGATGTTGAAGGTGAAGGACTTCGCCGTCTTCGTGGGGATCACGTTCGTGGTAGCCACCGAGCTCGAGTTCTACTACATCCTCACGGCCCCGTTCCTCGAGTCCGAGGCGATCGGGGTGTCGAGCCGGAACATCCCGGCGGTGATGACGATCGCGCAGTTCGCCGAGATCTTCGTGATGGCGTTCATGCTCTCGTGGGCGCTCAAGAATTACGGCATGCGGCGGACTCTGGCGATCGGGGTGATCGCGTGGCCGATCCGCTACATCATCTTCGCGATCGGGAGCCCGGGGTGGCTCGTCATCGCCTCGCTCACGCTGCACGGGTTCTGCTACGTGTTCTTCTTCGTCGCCGCGTTCATCTACGTGGACAAGGTGGCGCCGCCCGACATCCGGGCCTCGGCGCAGAGCCTGATCGCGATCATCGCCCTCGGGCTGGGGCGGTTCCTCGGCAGCCTGTTCGCGGGAGGCGTTCGCGACTTCTTCACCGCCGGGGGCGTCACCAACTGGACCCACGTGTTCCTGGTGCCGTGCGCGCTGACGATCCTGTGCGCGGCGGCGTTCCTGCTTTTCTTCCGGGAGGAGTCGGGGCCGGCGGTAGTGGAGACCGACGGCGAGACCGTCTGATCGAGCCAGCGTCGCCGAGAAAGCGAGAATCGAGAGAATGAGTGCTGATAGACTGGGCGTCGGGTTCATCGGAGCGGGCTTCGTGGCGCGCTTCCACATCCGCTCGTGGGTGGGGGTCCGCGGCGCCGATATCCTGGGCGTGGTGGCCAAGGACAGGGCGGAGGAGGCCGTCGACCTTGCGCGATCGTTGGGCGTCGGCGATGCGAAGGCCTACGACACCATCACCGACATGGTCGCGGACCCGGGGATCGACGCGATCTGGATCTGCGCTCCCAACTTCGCCCGCCTCGAGGTGATGGAGGAGATCGTCGACGCGATCGAGTCCGGGAAGGGGCAGCTCGTGGGCGTGGCGTGCGAGAAGCCGCTGGGGCGGAACGCCGCCGAGGCCCGACGCATGCTGGAGCTGGTGCAGCGGGTCGGACTGCTCGACGGTTACCTGGAGAACCAGCTCTTTACGCCGAGCGTCGTACGCGGCCGCGATATCGTGTGGGCCCGAGGCGCGGCGCTCACCGGTCCGCCGTACCTGGCGCGCTCGGCCGAGGAGCACGCCGGCCCGCACATGCCGTGGTTCTGGGAGGGCGAGCTGCAGGGCGGCGGCGTACTGAACGACATGATGTGTCACTCGGTCGAAGTGGCCCGCTTCCTTCTCACCCCTCCGGGTGCTGCGCGCGATACGCTCACCCCGGTGAAGGTCACGGCGCACACGGACTGCCTGAAATGGCAGCGCCCGAAGTACGCGGCGCAGCTGGCGGAAATGAGTGACGGAGACCTCGACTACGCCACCAGGCCGTCAGAGGACTTCGCTCGGGCCCTGGTCGAGTATCGCGACCAGGAGGGCGGCCGCCGCATCGTCGAAGTCACCACTTCCTGGTGCTTCGTCGGCGCCGGACTCAGGCTCACCATGGAGCTTCTGGGTCCGGAGTATTCGATGGAGATCAGCTCACTGGATGCGGGACCCAAGGTGTTCTTCAGCCGCGAGGTCGTGGGCGACACCGGCGAGGACCTGGTCGAGAAGCAGAACGCGGAGACGGGCGTGATGCCCGTTGTGGCGGATGAGGAAGCCGAGTACGGCTACACGGGCGAGAACCGGCACATGGTGCAGGCGTTCCGCGAGGGCCGCAGGCCGGACGAGAACTTCTCGGATGGTCTCGCGGTCACGGAGCTCCTGATGGCCGCGTACATGAGCGCGGAGCAGGAGCGCACGATTCCCTTCCCCCCACCCGACCTGGAGACGTTCGTGCCTGCGGTGGCGCGCGGCGAGTGGAATCCGGGGAGAGGCACATGAACACGCAGAAGATCATCATCGCCGCCGTGGCCTTCGGCGCGGCGATCGTGGGTGTGATGACGTGGGCACAGGGCCGAGGCGACACCGGATCGGAGGCCAGGTCGCTACAGCCCGTACAGGAGGAGATGGTGGCTCAGGTACCGGCCGGGCCCGTGGCCCGCATCACAGAGGAAGAGATCGCCGACGGATTCGTGCCTCTCATCGGCGAGTGGGAGGGCGGCGGCTTCAACAAGCACGGGTGGAACCACTACGGCCCCGGCTACTTCACCCTCGATCGAGAGACGGGCATCCTCGAGGCGCACGGCGGTATGGGCCTGCTATGGTACGCGAGGGAGATGTTCGCCGACTTCACGCTGCGGCTGGAGTTCACGACTTCGGTTCCGGAGTCGAACTCGGGGATCTTCCTGCGCGTGCCGGAGATGGTAACGAGCGACGAGTACATCTATCACAGCTTCGAGATCCAGATCCACGCGACCGCCCCGGAGGCCATCCACCAGACGGGGGGCGTTTACGACGCGGAGGCCCCGAGTGAGGCCCGACAGCGTGCGCCCGGCGAGTGGAACGACATGGAGATCTCGTTCGTCGGGGATCGCATCATGGTCGTGTTGAACGGTACGCAGGTCGTGGACTGGGTGGCCGAACCGCGAGGAAAGATCCGGGATTTCGCTGCCCGCGGGTTCATCGGCCTGCAGAACCACGACTGGGACACCAGCGTCTACTTCCGCAACGTCAGGGTGAAGAAGCTGGACTGAGGCAGGCGCTCGGGCTGCAGCTCCGCCCACGCGCGCGAGCTCAGGCCCCTCGCTCAGGCCCGGGCACTTCTCAGGACGGCACGCACGCGCGGCGTCAGATACAGGGTCGATGCCGCGCGTCCACCCACGTAGGAAGCGAAGGCGGCCGTCGCCCCCACCAGCCCGAGCCCCCATCCACCGACGCCAAACAGGATCGCGATCACGGTCACCTCGATCAGCGTGGCGGCGGTGATCGGGCGGGTGACCCGCGCCTGCATCAGGATGGCGCGCTGGAACGAGAGCAGCACCGAGAGAGCCGGTAGCGCTACCATGATTCGCGTCGGAGTGAGGGCGAAGTCGGCCAGCTCGCGGCTCAGGCCGGAAATCGTCACGAACCACACGTCCGCCAGGGGAGTGAAGGCCACCGCGGCGAGGCCGGCCGTGGCCGCGGCGCCCAGGCCGATACCGAAGCGCGCCAGCTCCGGATGGTGCTCGTTCCGCCGGCCCAGCAGTGCGATCGCCGCGTCCTGGAAGCTCAGCCCCAACGCACGGAAGATGAAGGAAAGCGCGTGCACCACCGGAAACACGGCCAGCGACTCCACGGGTGACGCCGCGCGCCCCATGAAGAACGTCAACATCGGGTGCACGGTGAGCCCGATCATCGACGTGAGGAGGAGTGGGAAGTAGAAGCTGGAGATGCGCCGGTAGCCGATGGGCGTCGCGGTCTCGTCGGCCCGCTCGGGCCCGCCGAGAAGCTCCCGGATGGCGTTCGAGGCCATCAGGCGCGCGGCGACCGCCTCCGTGATCACGGCCGCCGAGAGCGACGCCGCTCCCACCCACGCTCCCGGCATGTCGGTGGCCAGGTAGAGAGCGAGTGCCGTCGCCGCCATCGCGGTCAGCCGGATGACGGTCCCCGTCGCGACCAGACGGGTGCGACCCGACCGGATCAAGACCCCCTGCACGAATCGCCGCATCCCGATGGCCGCGGGCCAGGGGAGGAAGAGCCAGAGAGCGCCGTAGGTGAGGTCGGCTACCTCGGACGGCAGCGCGATGACGGTGCGCATGAGGAAGTCGAACACCGGCGGGATCAATACGAGCAGGAGCAGTACCGTGGAGCCCACGTTCAGGGCGTTGGCGAAGTTACGGAGCTTCCGGTAACTCCGGGCGTCCTCCACCAGGGCCGTGGAGGCGCTCATCAGCATGATGACGGGAGCCTCCACGAGGATCGCGAACGCGAACGCCACGCCGTGAGCCGCCAGGTTGTACTTGGGATCCGGCAGCCGTGCGATGACGGCCGCCAGGAACGGACCTTCGGCCGCCATCATCAGCCAGGTGGCGGCTAGCGGGGCCCAGAAGCGGAAGATGTAGCGGTTCGACAGCCGCCCCGGCTCAGGAGTATTCAGGCGTCAGCTTCTCCCTCACCCGCTCCAGCAGGGCCTTGGTGAGACGGATTCCCTCCGGCTCAGGCCGCGCTCCCTCGTACTCGATGCCTATCCAGCCGCGGTAGCCTGAATCCAGCACGATCCGGATCAATTGCTCGTAGTCGAGATCGATCTCCTCACCCGCCTCGTCGAAATCGTTCGTCTTCGCTGACACCGCTCGGGCGTAAGGCATGAGCTGCTCGACACCGCGGTAGTTGTCGTATCGCTCGCTCTCGCTGATACGGAAGTTGCCGAAGTCCGGCAGGGTTCCGAGACGCCGGTGGTCCCCCGTCTCGATCACCGACGAGAGCCAGCGGCCGTTACTCGACAGGCCACCGTGGTTCTCGACGATCACGTTGATTCCGTAATCTTCGGCGAACTCGACCAGACGGTGTAGTCCTTCCGCCGCCAGCTCGCGTTGCTCGTCCCATGTCCCTTCGCTGGCGGCTTTCACGCGGATCGAATGGCACCCGAGCACGCGCGCCGCCTCGACCCAACGGTAGTGATTCTCCACCGCGGTCGTGCGGGCCGCGTCCTCGGGATCGCCGAGTCGTCCCTCCTCATCGCACATGATAAGCAGACTGCGGACCCCCTCGGACTCGCACCTGTCTTTCAGGGTCATCAGGTAGCCCTGGTCGCGCGCCCGGTCCTTGAAGAACGAGTTCACGTACTCAATGGCCTCGATCCCGTACTGGCGGCGCGCCACGCGCGGAAAATCGAGGTTATCCAGCTCGCCGTCGTCCAGGGATCTGTGCAGGGACCACTGGGCAAGGGAAATGTTGAACAGGGGCTCCTCCGGGCCCGGCGAACCCACGCGACCGGCGAACGGAGCTGGGCCCCGAACCGCCCCTGGGAGCGGCGAGCCGCGGCCGATTCCGCTCAGCACCAGGCCGGCGGCGCCGGCCGAGATGCGGCGTACGAAACAGCGGCGATCGAGGGCCCGGCGATGCGGGTCGGCGGTCAGCATCCAGGCTCCTTGCCGGGGCGCGTCCCGGCGGCGAAGATCCAGCTCACGAGAGCAGGGTGCTGAGAAACTACAACCGCTTTCGTCCGGGCACAGCGGCCGGACTCGATGGAGCTTTAAGACATGTCCATGCCGATGGCGATGCAGACGGCGACCGCGGGAGAATGGCTATCCTCCGCCCGTGCCTGGCTCGAAGCCAGGCCTCCTGTCGAGACGGCAGCGGGCCTTGTGGCGTTGTTGGTCATCGCCTGGGTAGCGAACGTCGTGGCGCGCCGCTACCTGGTCCTCGTCGTCGAGCGAATCACGGCGAAGTCGACGATCGACTGGGACAACGTGGTGGCCCACCACGGAGTGTTCCGGCGGCTCGCTTTCCTGATTCCGATCGGCATCGTGTATTACGGAATCGACCTGGTCCCGAACGTTCCACCGGGTGTCTACAACACCGTCGAGAGCATCGCGCTCGTCCTCATCGTATGGACCTTGATGCGCTCGGCCGACGGGCTCCTGAACGCGGTCCAGCAGATCTACGACGGGCTCCCGATGTCGAAGGACAGACCGATCCGCGGTTTCCTTCAGCTGTTCAAGATCTTCATGTACGTGCTCGGCGCGATCCTGATCCTGGCCATCGTGATCGGCGAGTCTCCGCTCGTCCTCCTGGGTGGGTTCGGGGCGATGACGGCCGTCCTCATGCTGGTCTTCAAGGACACGATCCTGTCGGTCGTGGCCAGCATCCAGATCGCCAGCAACGACATGATCCGTATCGGCGATTGGGTCGAGATGCCCAACTACGGGGCGGACGGAGACGTGGTCGAGATCGCCCTGCACACGGTCAAGATCCAGAACTGGGACAAGACGGTCACGACGATACCGACGCACGCCTTCATCAGCGACTGGTTCCGGAACTGGAGGCACATGTCCGAGTCGGGCGGGCGCCGCATCCGGCGGGACCTGTTCGTGGACCAGTCCACGATCCGGTTCGTCACCGAGGAGGAGATCGAGCGGTTCAAGCGCTTCGACGTGCTGAGGGAGTACATCGCCGGCAAGGAGGAGGTACTCGCGGAGGTCAACCGACCGGTGGCGGAAGGTCGCGAGGACCCTGTCAACGCCAGGCGACTCACCAACATCGGCACGCTCCGGGCCTATATCTTCAGCTATCTGCGGAATCATCCGAAGATCAACCAGGAGTTGACGCTCCTCGTCAGGCAACGCGATCCGACGCCGGACGGCCTGCCGATTCAAATCTACTGCTTTACGGCCACGACGAAGTGGGCTGAATACGAGGGAATCCAGTCGGACATCTTCGACCACATCCTCGCCATCGTGCCGGAGTTCGGACTGCGCGTGTTCCAGCACCCGTCCGGCCAGGACATGCGGGAGATGGGGCTCTCGGCACGCACGGCCATGGCGGGTGTTGAAACGTGACGAGGCCACACGATGTACGGCGACGTCCGCGGACGTCGGACGCGACCATTGAAGGCTGCGGAAGCTCATGAATGACAGCTACACGCCGGAACGGCGCGCCGCGACGGTGCCCTCGTTCCCACAGTACGAGAGTCGCTGGCGCCTGACCCGGGACCTCGGCGTGTTCGAGTTGAAGCTGGCCCTGGACGGCCTCAAGGACATCGTCCTGGCCCCGCTGGCACTGGCGGCGGTCCTGGCCGACATGATGATGCCGGCCGAAAAACGTGGTGTGTTCCTGCACGCCGTGATCCGGCTCGGTGAGCGGTTCGAGCGCTGGCTGAACCTGTACGGCCTGAAGCGCGGCTCGGGCACCCGGTCGATCCTCGACGAGGGCGGGTCGGACATCATCGTGGACTATATCGAGAGCACGGCTCTCGACCTTCACCGGGGGATCAAGGACCGGAAGAAGGACGCATCGGAGGACTGATCGTCGCGGCGGCGAAAGGACTCCGACGGGATCTCAAAGCTCTACCTGGGTCCCCAGCTCGACCACGCGATTCGGCGGTAGCTTGAAGAAGTCTGTCGCGCCGAGCGAGTTCCTCGACATCAGGGCGAACAGTCTGGCCCGCCACAGTCGCATCGGGGGCTCCTTGAGGGCGATGAGCTTCTCGCGCCCGAGGAAGTAGGACGTCTCCATCGGCTTGAATTCGATGCCGTGTTCCGGCGAGCACTGCGCCAGGGCGGCCGGTACGTGCGGGTCCTGGGCGAACCCGTAGCTGATCGTCACTCCGAAGATCCCGGCCCCGAAGCTCTCGCAGCGAATCCGTTCCTCGCGCGGCACGCGCGGCACCTCCCTCGTCACCACGCTGAGGAGCAGCACCCGGTCGTGCAGCACCTTGTTGTGCTTGAGGTTATGCAGCAGCGCAGGCGGCGTCTGACGGATGCCCGAGTGCATGTACACGGCGGTGCCCGCAACGCGGTGCGGCCGGCTACGCTCCATGTTCCGCACGAACAACTCTACGGGCAGGCTCTGCCTCTTCATGCGGCGCGCCACGAACATCCGGCCGCGACGCCAAGTCGTCATGACGACCAGGATCCCCCCGGCGATGAGGAGGGGGAACCAGCCTCCCTGAGGGACCTTGGGAAGGTTCGCTCCCCAGAAGGCCAGGTCCACCGAGAGAAAACCCCCGGCCATCGCTACGACCGTCCATTTGGGCCACCGGAAGCGCCGGACCGCAACGTACCCGAACAGGATCGTGGTGAACACCATGTCCGTGGTCACGGCGACGCCGTACGCGGCGGCGAGCCGGCTGGAGGAGCGAAAACCGAGCACCAGGCCGATCGACGCGGCCATCAGGAGCCAGTTGATGCCGGAGACGTAAATCTGTCCGATCTGGCGATCGGACGTGTGGAGTATCCGCATGCGCGGCAGGTAGCCGAGCTGCACGGCCTGCCGCGTGAGCGAGAAGGCTCCCGAGATCACGGCCTGTGAGGCGATCACCGTGGCCATGGTCGTCAGGCCGACCAGCGGAAGCAGGGCCCACCGTGGCGCCATCAGATAGAAAGGCTGCTCTAGCGTCTCGGGGTGGGCTATGACCATCGCCCCCTGCCCATAGTAGTTCAGCAGCAGTGCTGGAAGCACCACGGCGAACCAAGTGAGGCGGATCGGCCGGCGCCCGAAGTGGCCCATGTCGGCATACAGCGCCTCGCCCCCGGTCACCACCAGAAAGACGCTGCCGAGAACCAGGAAGCCGCGCACCCCGTTGCGCAGGAAGAACTGGAGGCCGTGCGCCGGATTGAGGGCGGCGAACACCGATGGGTTCTCCACGATGTGCCGCGTGCCCAGGGCCGCCAGCACGAGGAACCAGATCAGGACGATGGGACCGAACAGCGTGCCGACGCTGGCCGTCCCTCGTGTCTGGATCGCGAACAGGCCGAGCAGGATCGCGACCGTGATCGGGATCACGTACGGAGAGAAGACCGGCGTCGCGACCTCGAGGCCTTCGATCGCGCTGAGCACCGAGATCGCCGGCGTGATCATGCTGTCGCCGTACAGGAGCGCCGCCCCGAACAGCCCCACCATGACCAGCCACTTTCGCCGCCCCTTGGCCTCTCCACCCGGCGGGGCGACGAGCGCTGTGAGGGCCATGATCCCGCCCTCGCCACGGTTGTCGGCCCGCATCACGAAACCGAGGTACTTGATCGAGATGACGAGGATCAGGGACCACGTGATGAGTGACAGGATGCCCAGCACGTTGGAGGCGGAGTGGTCGATGCCGTACGAACCGTGGAGAGACTCGCGCAGGGCGTAGATGGGGCTTGTACCGATGTCCCCGTAAACCACGCCGAGGGCGGCGAGGGACAGGAACGCCAGGTAGCGACCCTGCGGCGGATCGCCTTCCCGTCGCAGGTCGGCATCGGGCGGAGGCTGGCTGGTCAATCGACTCCCGTCCGGGCCGCGATCCAGTCCGTGATGATCTCCAGAGCGAGCGGCGACATCGTCTCCTCGATCCGGGCATACTCCGTCGGCGATCCGGTGGTCGCCGACTGGAACAGGTGGTTGAGACCGGGGAGCACCTCGGCGGTTACATCCGGATTGTCACCGTCACGGAGGGCCTGCGCTATGGGGCCCAGGTTCTCGGCCGCCGGCACCTGAGTGTCCTTCTCTCCGTTCAGCGCCAGCACCGGAACGTCCAACTCGCGCAATGCCGGGAGTGGATCGTACACCATGAAGTACTTCATCCAAGGCGACAGGAGAGCCCGGACCTGGGCTTCGGCCGCGTCTCCCGTGAGGCCGGCCCCCGCCAGAATCGCACGCGACCGATCGGCCGCGACGTCGTCGTCCTCGGCCGTGGCTACGGCGTCGAAGAGCTGCACCTGGAGGGCGGAGCGCTGCTCGACCGCCGCTTCAGGCACACCCGCGGATCGATTGATGGCCCTGCCCTGCATGACCAGGAGCTCCCTGCCATTCACGCCAGTACCGGCCAGGAGGACGACGAACGCCAGGTCCTCGCTCCGGTTCGCGGCCATCGGCGCGACGATGGCACCCTCACTGTGACCCAGGAGTCCGATGCGCGCCCCATCGATCTCCGGGAGCGATTTCAGCCAGGCGACGGCCGCCAGCGCGTCGCTCGCGAAGTCCAGCGTGGTCGCCGTGGCGAAGCCGCCCGTCGACTCTCCGATGCCCCGATCGTCGTACCTGAGGACCGCGATGCCTCTACGGGTCAGGTGATCCGCGAGCACGAGGAAGGGACGGTGCCCGAACACGGCTGCGTCCCTATCCTGGGGGCCGGATCCGGTGATGAGGGTGACGGCCGGATGCGGCCCCTCACCCGGAGGTACCGTCAACGTTCCGGCAAGTCGGATTCCCGCCTCCGGGTTGTCGAACGCCACATCCTCGGCATCGTACGGATACGGGGGCACCGGTTCCTGCGGCCGCTCGAGAGCGAGGGCCTCCGCATCCGCGCGCTCCAGATCGAGCGGATACCGGCCCCCTCCCTGCGTCCAAAGGCCCTCGATGCGCAAACCGTCGTCGGACATCTGACCGGTGTACTCGCCCCCCGCCATCGCGAACTCGAACCGAACCGGGCCCGAGCTCTCTTCGACGGCGGAGAGCTTGAGGCCGTAGGCGCCCTGGTCCGGGCTGTCCATGGTTCCCGTCAGCTCGCCCGTCTCGTCGCGCTCGATGTGGAATACCAGGCTGAGCTTCTGGCCCGCGGCGTCGAGGACCCCCTGCCATGATCCGACGACCCCGGATTCCGCGGTTGAATCCTGCGCCCACAGGGGACCTGCCCCGGCTGCCACGGCCGCTCCCGCGGTGAAGCTCATCGTCGCCATGGCACGACGTACCTTGTTCACGAATGCTCTCTCCGGATATGCGAAGGGCGCCGCGCGGCGCCCCTCGATCGATCTTACCAGTCGGCGCTCAGCCTTCCCCCTCGGTCTCCGCCTCCTCCTCCGCCTCTTCCTCCGCCTTCGCGGGCTTCAGGACGAGGGGCACAGAGCCCCCCATCTGGCTCCACGTCCCATCGATCGTCAAGCCGTCCTCGGCGATCGTCCCCTCGAAGCCGCCCTGGACGGCGGCCACCGGAATCTCGATCGAAGCATCCTCGACTATGGGGGCGTCGCATGGAATGCCGAATGCGCCCTGGTCGGGGCTGTCGAGCGTGGCCGCGTACGCCCCGTCCTCGGCCTGCGTAACGTGGAACACGACCGTGAGCTCCTGGGCCCCCGTCGCCACCACGCCCTCCCAGTCACCGACGGGTGAGGGAGCGTCCTGAGCCATCAAAGTTCCGGCCGTCGTCGCGACCGCCAGAAGAAGGGCGAGCGAGGCCCTCCGAATCTGCTTCAGCATCGGTATCTCCTTGTGTTATCGCGGGGCCTCGCCTGGCCCACGCGGTCGATTCGAGGGCTAGAAGCCCGTCACTTCGGGTTCCTTCTGCATTTTGACCGCGTCACCGTACGCCAGGATCTCGGACGCGGACCCCATCACGTAAGAGGTGGCGAAGCGGAGGTTGACGACGGCGTCCGCCCCCAGCTCCTCGGCCTCGACCATCATGCGGTCGAGCGCCTGCTCGCGGGACTCAGCCATCATCTTGGTGTACTCGGCGACCTCGCCACCGACGATGTTGCGAAGGCCGGCCAGGATGTCCTTTCCCACATGGCGGGCACGGATCGTGTTACCTCGGACCAGACCCAGGGTCTGCGTGACGCGGTGGCCCGCGACGGTGGACGATGGGGTCATCATCATCGTTCGATCTCCTTGTATGGGTCGGACCCGCTCACGAAGATCCGGTGCCGGATCACGGAAACCAGTAGGATCACGAGGCCAACGATCAGCGCGAGAATGCTCCATTTGACCAGCATGGGCAGATCCGCGTCCGCCATGAGGTCCCGCACCCCGTACCAGGCCCCGTACGACCCGAGGACGATGGCGCCGATGGACACGAGTATCCACGCGAGTCCTCTCTCGAACCGGCTGTAGACGCTGTTCCAGTAGCCGGTCCACATCTCTTCCGGGGGCTTACGCATTGCCATGTTCGCCGTCACCTCCTTGAGCCGCGCGAGCCTTTCCCACTCCTCACGCAGTTCCTGATCTTCGAACACCAACAGCTCGAGCTCCTCCCTCTCGGCCGCGTCCAGCTCGTCGTCGAGTGCCCGCATCAGGAGCTCGCGCGCGCGATCGACGCCGCCCGCATCGCCACTCATGGCAGCCCCTCGAGCCTGTCCGCGAGCCTCCGCCGCGCGGCGTAGAGTCTCGACATCACGGTTCCGATCGGCACGTCCAGCAGCTCGGCGATCTCCCGATATTTGAGCCCCTGGAATTCCTTCAGCACGAAGACCTCGCGTTGCGTTTCCGGGAGCTCCGCGATCGCGGCTTCCAGGTGCCCTCTGAGCTCGCTCCTGGCACGCGATCGTTCCGGGTCGTCGACGGCCGCCCGCGTCCGGGCCTCGGCCACCAGCCATCCTCCGGCGTGCTCCAGCTTCCTGCGACGGGAGCTGGTATCCCTGGTGAAGTTGAAGCACAGCCGCCTGAGAATCTGGTACAGCCAGGGATAGAAGGGACGCTCCGGGTCCAACCTCGCCCGGGCTCGAAACGCTCGAGCGAAAGCCTCCTGCGACAGGTCTTCCGCGTCCTGCGGCGATCCGACCAGTCCGAGGGCGGCGTAGTAGCACCGGTGCATGTAGACCGCCACGAGCTCGCCGAAAGCGGTCGTGTCGCCCGCCCGCGCACGGCGTACGAGGATGGCTTCGGCCGTGGGGCCATCATCTCGATCGCTCTCCAAATCCGTCCTGGCTCGGTTCACGGGCCGCCGATCGGCTCCCTTCCTCACAGGGTTACCCAGGGGTGGCAGGTTTATTCGGCTTTCGCGGACCTCACGCGGCGGCGCAGCAGAATGACCAGCAGGAGGACGACCGCCCCGACTATGGCCACGAGCTGCAGCAGGCGCACGAACAGCTGATCCACGGCGCGAACGAGGGCCGCGTCGATATCCACGACCGCCTGGTGGATAGAGCCGTCCAGTCGCGTGACGGCATCATCGATCTCCGTGTGGAGGATGCGGTTCAGCTCCCGCATCGCGGCTTCCCGCTCCGGCGTGAGACCGACCAGAATGTCGTTGGTCGCGCCGGCTACGTACTTCTCGAGTGCCCTCTCGAAGGCGATTCGCTGCTGGTCGACGGCCTCGAGGAGGATCTCCCTCTGCTCGTCCACCATGTTCGGGGCATCGAGCAGGAAAGTATTGAGCGTCTCCATCGCCTCGAGCTGGTTCAGGATCTCGAGGTAGATGGCGGAGCGATCGGGGTCAGCCAGCTCCGCCAGCAGCAGCTCGGCCTGCCAGCGGCCCGAACGGGGTAGCAGCTCGGCGTAGACGTTGAGCCGTTGGCTCATGTCCTCCATGAGCTCGGTCATGCTACCGACCGCCTGCAGACCCGAGACCTGATCCTGGCTCAGGTACGTCGCGAGGAGCTGCAACGGTGAAGCGCGAAAGAAGTAGGGGTTCGTGAGCGGGTTCTCCTCCACGAACAGGCGGATCCCTTCTTCCCGCTCTGCGTCTGTCTCATGGCCGGCCAGCTCCCTGGCGCGATTCAGCTCACTTTCGATGAACAGCGCCGCTTCGACGGCGAGGTGCTGGTGCTCACCGAACAGGTCGCTCCCGACCCCGCTCACGAAGTAGTCGCGCATCTGAAGGGTCAGCACGCGACTGTCGATCCACGCCATCAGCGGATCGGGCAGCGTGGCGGACCGGTAGATCGCCGGGATCGCGTAGCTCTTCCAGACCAGTGCGTTACGGGCTACTTCACGATCCGATGCGAGACTCAGAATGCTGTCGGCCGCGACCTCCACGGTCTGCGAGAACGTCATGGCGAACTCAGTGGCCCGGATTCGGATCTCGCGAGACGTCACATCGCTCCCCAGCAGCTCCTGGAACGCCGTCTGTCTCGGCGCGGCCGTCGAACACGCGGTGAGGGCCGCGAGCAGGATGACCAGCATCGATTCGACCGACCGCAGATGACAGCGAATCGAGAGCTTACGCGTTGTCATGTCGGGCTCCGGGATTCGGGTGGCGCAGGAATCTGAATCATAACGCGCGAGCCGGGTACGCGCGCCGCCGTCAGCCTTCGGGCTCCACGATCCGGCCCATCGCCTCGTGCAGGAGCCGGGCGGCGAGAACCGCCGTCCGATCTCCCTGGTCCAGTGAAGGGTTTACTTCCACGGCATCCATGCCGACCAGTCGCCACGGACCTTCCTGGATGAGCGCCAGGGCCTGCCTCGGGGTGAGTCCACCCGGGACGGGGTGCGAGACGCCAGGTGCGTACGCCGGGTCGAAACCGTCGAGATCCACGGTCAGATACACGGGAGCCCCATCCGGTATGTGGGTCAGGTCGGACAGCCGAAACGGCGCGTCACGGGCCTCCAACACGGTCAGTCGGCCGGAGTGCCGTCGAGCCACTTCGAGCTGCTCGTGGTTGAGCGTTCGGACTCCGATCTGGGTCAGGGAGTCCACGTGCTCCTGTTCCAGGGCGCGGGCGCCGACGCACGCGTGGGACCACCGGTCTCCATCGAACTCGGGATACAGGTCCGGATGCGCGTCCAGCTGGACGACGTGCACCGGTTCATCCAGCACGCCGAGGGCCTTGACGATCGGGATCGTCACCGCATGATCTCCACCCGCGAAGAAGGGGACGCCTTCGCCGGCGAACAGTTCTTCGGCCCGGGCCCGGTAGTTCTCTCGCGTCTCCTCCCACGTCCCGCCCGGGGCCCAGTCGCCGGCATCCGAGACGAGGCCGGCCAGGTCGGCGCCCAACTCCGTCGTGGCGTTGTAGCAGCGACCGTCGTAGGCCAGGCGGATGCGAGAAGGCCCTTCGGCCGGACCGCGCCGGAAGGTGGACTGTGTATCGCACGGCAAGCCCACGAAGACGAGGGGGAGCGTGGGGTCCGCCGTGTCTGAGAAGCAGCCGGCGAACGGAATCGGAAGCTCCATCGTTGTCCTTTCCGCTCCGAGAGCAGTGTTGAAGGTCAGCGAAGGAAGAAACCATCGCGCAGGGGGTCCGCGGGGTCGATCAGGAACTCGTGGCGGCCTGTAATGTGGGCCGCGCCCGTGACCTCCGGCACGATCGCGGGAAGGTCGCCGACCATCAGCCGCTGGGCGACACTCACCTCGAACGACGATCCGATGATCGATTCGATCGTGATCGTGTCCCCGTCGTCGAGCTCGCCCCGGCGATGGTGGATCGCCGCGTGGCCGCTCACACCGGTGCCCGTGGGGCTGCGGTCCACCTCCCCTTCCGCGAAGATGCATACGTTGCGGCTGTGCGCGGCCCGGTCAGCGGGACCGACGAAGATCGTCCCATACAGGTAGCTGAGATCGGGATCGCCGTCCGGGTGGACGACCTGGTATTGCTCCATCACGGCCCGCTTCACGCGCATACCTGCATCGATCAGATGGGCGTACTGGGCCGGCTCGATGCGCAGGCCGAGATCGGCCGCCTCCACGTAAGCGTAGAAGGCTCCTCCGAAGGCGATGTCGCAGCGGACGGCGCCGAAGCCCGGCACATCGAGCTCGAGGTCCCGCTCGAGCACGAACGACGGGACGTTGTGGAAGGAGACCCGCTCCACCGTCGCCTGATCGCCGGCGGCCATGTGGGCCATCGCCGTCACGCGTCCCGCGGGTGTGTCGATCCGCACCGTGGGTCGACCCCGCTCGTCGCGCTCCAGGTCCTCCAGGCTCAGCAGTCCGCCCTCGATGCCCACCTTCACGAGCCCTATGATCCCGTGCCCGCACATCGTCGAGTAGCCCTCGTTGTGCATGAACAGCACGCCGACGTCGCCGTCCGGCGTCACGGGGTCGGTGAGGATGCAGCCGTACATGTCGGCGTGACCGCGTGGCTCCCACATGAGGGCGCGGCGCAACGGGTCGTGCCTGTCGCGGGCGCATTGCCGTTTGGCCAGGATCGTATCGCCGGGAAGCTCGGGCCAGCCGTCCGTGACTACGCGAAGCGGCTCGCCGGCCGTATGGGCGTCGATGGTGTGGATTCGGATCCAGTCCGCCGGCGGCTCGAAACGGCCTTCCATGATCACATCTCCAGAACGCGAGCCAGGCCCATCTCCCGCGCCCGTCGCAGTGCGCGGGACGCGCTCACGACATCCTGAACCGCGTGGCCCACGGATTTGAAGAACGTGATCTCGTCCGCGTGGCGGCGGCCGGACGCGTCACCCGATGCCACACGACCGATCTCCGTCCAGTCCCTGGCTTCCGTCATCCCCTTTCCGACCGCCGCGACCAGCTCTCCCGCCTCCTCGAGCGCCGCCTCGACGAGATCGACGAAGACGCGCGACCTTTCGATCGTGACGTAGTCCACCTCGCGCCGATCGAGCGTGAACGTCCCGATAGCGTTCAGGTGGGTTCCGGAGGCAAGCCGCCGGCCATCGAAGACCGGCGTCGAGGAGTTGGTCGCGGTCGTCACGATGTCGGCTCCGTCGATCGCTTCTTCGGCCGAACGGGTGCGGACCAGCTCGGCGCTGACTTCCGGCTGCAGGTGTTCGACGAACGCCTCCACCTGCTCGGAGTCCAACCCGAACACCCGGATCTCCTGCAGTTCTCGCACGGCGTCCATCGCCAGGAGCTGTGTGCGTGCCTGCGCTCCGGACCCGATCAGCGCTCCGATGCGGCACTCCGCTCTGGCCAGTAGATCCGTGGCCGCTCCGCACCCCGCGCCGGTGCGCCAGGCGGTGAGACCCGCGCCGTCCAGCAGCCCGACCGGCTCCCCCGATATCGGATCTAGCACCAGCACCAGTCCCGTCACGACGGGCCTTCCGAGATCCGGATTGCGGTCGAAGACCGACACGATCTTGGCGGCCAGGCCTTCATCGGGAACGTACGCGCTCATGAGGAGTGTGACCCCGTCCACGTCATCGACAGGCACGATCCCGCGCTGCGGCGCGATCACTCGGCCGGCCGACAGAGAGGCGTACGCCGACTTCATCGCCTCGACAGCCTCCCTCATGGGAAGCACTTTGGGTAGATCCTCGGCGGCGATGGTGAGCAGTTTCATCGTGCGCGAAGAATAACCTCGCGATGCCGCGAGGCGTAAGGCGGAATCGAGTGCGAGTTCTTCATTTCAGCGACATGCACCTCGGATTGGGGGTCCGAAACATCCCTCTCCGGGATTGGCCGGGCAAGCGGCTGGCCGGCGGACTCAATCTGATCCTCGGCCGGCAGCTCCGTTTCCAGGAGACTCCGGCCAAGGTCGAAGCGCTGGCGGACCTGGCCCGTCGGGAGAGCGTCGATCTCGTCGTGTTCTCCGGTGATTTCACGGCGATGGGCACGGAGGCCGAGATGCGGGCGGCGCGTGAGCTCATCGAGCCCTTCCTCGAGACACCCGCCGGTTTCGTCTGTGTCCCCGGTAATCACGATCTCTACACGCGTGACGTGGTGCGGGAGAAGCGGTTCGAGAGGCACTTCGGAGATCTCCTGGAGACCGACCTGCCTGAATTTCGGGTGGATGGCCCCTGGCCCGTGGTGCGGCTGTCCGGAGAGGAGGTCGCGGTGGTGGCCGTGAACAGCGCGCGGCCCAATCCGCCTCCGTGGAGGTCGAGCGGCATCGTTCCCCACGCGCAACTGGAGGCGCTGGCGGGAATCCTGGAAAGGCCCGAGGTCGCGAACCGGGTCGTGTTGATCGTAACGCACTACGCGCCCCGTCTCCACGATGGTCGTCCCGACCACGCGATGCACCGGATGGTGAACGCGGAGGAATTCCTGGGGACGTGTGCGGACGTGGCGCGGGGAGCCATTCTGTGTGGCCACATGCACTACACGTATCGGGTGCGTCTGCCCGACGTGGGCCCGGAGATCCTGTGCGCGGGCAGCGCCACGATGGATGGGCGAGAGGGCCTCTGGATGCTGGACGTGGAACATGGGGCCATTGCGGCTCGCCGGGGCCGGTGGCTCGATGACGGGTACGTGATCGACGCAGCATTCGAGGCCGGTCCCGGGGAACCGGGCGTTGAGTCCCCGAGCGGGGGGTGATGAGCGCCGCTGAGGCCGTGGTGCGCGAGCTCGGACTCGAGGTGGCTCCGGATGCGGGGCGTGTCTCGGCCGTCCTGCTCAGGCCCGTCGAGTCCCGCTTTCTCCTCGTGATGGGCCACGGGGCCGGTGCCGGCATGCGGCATCGGTTCATGCAGGGAATGGCGGAGGCGCTGGCCGGTCACGGTGTCGCCACGCTCAGGTACCAGTTTCCCTACCGGGAGGCCGGACGTGGGCGTCCGGATCGCGCCGCCCGGCTCATCACCACGGTGCGCGCCGCGGTGCAAACGGCCGGAAGCCTCGAGCCCGACCTCCCGCTGATCGCCGGAGGCAAGTCCATGGGAGGCAGGATGACCTCGGCCGCCCAGGCCGAAGATTCTCTTCCGGGCGTCCGCGGGATCGTGTTCTTCGGATTTCCGTTGCACCGCCCCGGAGATCCATCACACTCGCGAGCCGATCACCTGCGTGACGTTCGGATCCCGCTCTTGTTCGTGCAGGGCACGCGCGACCGGCTGGCCGAGCTGGATCGGATACGAGCCGTGGTGGCCAGCCTGGAGAACAGGGCGTCCCTGCACGTCGTGGAGGACGGCGACCATGGCTTCGACGTGCTCAAACGGACCGGGATTACGGTCGAACAAGTCTACGATGGGATGGCTTCCGTCGTCAGGAGTTGGGCGGAGGCCGCCACCGCCTGAAGTGCGAGAGGGGGACGCCAGGCGCCCCCCTCTCTTCCGACTGCCTCGCGAACGTCAGCCGGCGGGCCGATGCGTCCGGTCCCGCCTCCGAGTGCCGTCTCGCACCCGGGACGACTCCGTGCGGTCCCGGGCTCGACGTTGCCTGGCGTCGGGCGAGATGTTGCGGGCTCCGTCCCTGCGTCCGTTCCTGTAGGCTCGGGCTCCGTCCCGGCCCACGGTCTCGCCGCGGCGAGCCCGTGACCCGGCGCTCTCGACTCTCTGCCTGTGTGCCCGGTCCTGGCGACGAGCGTCGGCCCGGCGATCCGTCCGCTGGCGAGCTTCCGCGCGTCGGCCGGCCCTTCCGGCCCGAGTCTGATCGCGCCGCTGGGCTCTCATTTCCTGCTCACTCCGATCGGCCCGGTCGGTCGGGGCCTCCTGTGCGGAGACCGGCGCCGCTATCGCCAGGACGGCTACCATGGCGATCAGAAAGGGTCTGGGTCGAATCGACATCTCTCGTCTCCCGCGTCCACTCCCACGGCCCGGCGAATCCGGACCTCCACCCTGTAAGACGACTCGGGCGGCGGGAAAGTCACGACCTTGACAAGTTCTGTAAACAAACTAGGATAGGACTGAGGCAAGTTATTATGAAGGTATGCGCATAATTAAATTCCAGCTCGGACTGGATACCCGGTATGTCGGATGTGATCCTGTTCCGTAGCCGAGACCCCACGGTGCGTCCGGTCAAGCCTCGACCGCCGCACCGCGAGCCCGGGCGGTCGGATCCCAAACATCGATCGCCCGGGCCCTCCCCTTCTACGCGCGGCGCAGCTCCCCACGTACATTAGCAGCGTCAGTCGAGCGCGTGACTCTCCACGGACCCGGACATGAAAGCGATGCGCTTCCAGCAGGGGCTCGATGCCCTGGTCGATTTCCGGCGGAGCTGGCCTCAGCTGCTTCTTGTCACCCTGGCGACCCGGGTAGCCGTCGTCGTGGTACTGCTGCCGGGCGTGGCACTGCTCCTTCGTCTCTTCCTGAGCGGACAGGACCGGGCGGTGCTGAGCGACGAGGAGATCCTTTTCTTCTTCCTGAGCCCGGTCGGTATCGTGGCCCTGGTGGTCGTCGGAGGCGTGTGGATCGGCATCTCGCTGATCGAGCAGGCGGGCCTCATGGTCGTCGGGTTCGGGGCGGCCGAGGACCGTCGAGTGACCTGGTTCGGCGCGCTGCGGTACGTCCTGCTGGAGCTGCATCGCATCCTGCGGCTGGGCGTTCAACTGCTGGCCCGGGGGCTCGTGCTCGCCGCGCCGATCCTCGCATTGGTGGGCGCCATTCACTGGCTGTTCCTCCGGCACCACGACATCAACTACTACCTCACACACAGGCCGCCCGAGTTCCTATGGGCCGCGGGGATCGCCGGGTTCCTCGTGGCCGTTTCGGGAGTCGTGCTCGCGGTGAAGCTTCTGGGGTGGGTGCTGGCCCTGCCCGCGGTGCTGTTCGAGAGCCTCGGCCCCGTGGCCGCGATACGGGATTCCGTCGCCGACTCTCGCGGCCACAGGTGGAATCTCTTCTGGTGGATCGTGGCCTGGCTGGCGCTCGGCCTGATCCTCTCGGCGGCCGTCACCTGGGCCATTGGTTTCGTGGGCCGGCTGATCCTCCCGGAGACGAGCGGATCGTTCGCGCTCGTGGCGTTCATCATGGGCGCGGTGGGTCTCGTGAGTCTTCTGGCGAATGCCCTGCTGTCCTTCCTTTCCGCAGCGCTGTTCGCTCTGTTGATCGTCCGCCTGTATCGGGTCTGGTCCGGACCCGGGCAGCTTTCACGGGAGCTGGCCGTCATGGGCTCTCTCGGCGATCGTCCGGAGGTACGGATCCCCCACAAGAGCTACCTCTGGGTTGGCGCGGCGCTGTTCGTGGCGGCCGGGCTCGTGGCCCTGTACCTGTCGAGCTCGATGCGAGTGGAAGATCATTCGGTCATCATCGCGCACCGTGGAGCGGCCACGCACGCTCCCGAGAACACGATGGCGGCCGTTCGCAGGGCTATCGAGGACAGCGCGGACTACATCGAGATCGACGTGCAGGAAACGGCCGACGGCGACGTAGTGGTTTTCCACGACAGCGACTTCATGAAGACCGCCCGCAATCCCCTGCGGATCTGGGATGCACGACGCGCAGACATCGACGGGATCGACGTCGGAAGCTGGTTCGATCCGCGGTTTTCAGCCGAGCGGGTACCCACCCTGGAGGAAGTCCTCCTCGCGGCCGGCGGCCGCGCCCGGGTGAACATCGAGCTCAAGTACTATGGCCGGGATGAGGACCTCGAGCGCCGGGTCGTCCAGATGGTGGAGAAGACCGGCATGGCGGACCGGGTGGTCATCATGTCGCTGAAGTATGACGGCGTCCGGAAAGTGAGGTCCCTGCGGCCTGACTGGACGTACGGGCTCCTCACCTCCGTAAGCCTGGGGAATCTGGAGGCGTTCGATGTCGATTTCCTGGCCGTCAACGCGGCCGCCGCGAGCCGTGGATTCATCCGGCGGGCCCATCGCCGCGGGCGCGAAGTCTATGTATGGACCGTGAACGATCCCTACCTGATGAGCGCCATGATGAGCCGGGGGGTGGACGGGATCATCACGGATGACCCCGGACTGGCCCGGCGGATCCTGGAGATCCGCTCGAAACTCGATCCGGTGCAGAGGCTCCTCGTCGGCATAGGCACAGAGGTCGGCGTGTTCAGCATCCCGATGCCCGAGGCCAACGAGGAGGACGCCTGAAGCTGAATCCCCGTAATTCGGAGCCCGCAGGGGCAGAACCGGACGCTTCGGGCTAGATTCATCGGGCAGCAGAGTTCCGAACGACCCTCCAACGAACCAGAGAAGGAGCCGACCCGTGGCCATACCCACAGTTTTCAGACCGAAACTCCTCGGCGGCCTGGCTGTCCTGACAGCCAGCGTCCTGCTCGTCGCGAGTCCGCTGAACGCGCAGATCAAGGACGGCACGGGTGGCCTGGAGATCAACGTGTTCTACGGACTCCTCAACGGACTGGGCGACACCGAGTTCAAGGATGACCCCGTTCCCTGGAAGCTCGACAATGACCCGTACTTCGGTGGGCGGCTCGGCTACGTTTTCGACATCGGACTCGGAATCGAGGGCTTCTTCGGATACGTCGACTCGAAGGTGGAGGGCTCCCTGTACGACGGTGCCAAGGCGAAGGTCATGAACTATGGCGGAGACCTTTCGTACAACTTAAACATCCATCGTTCCATCCAGCTGGCGGTCATGGGGGGAGCGGGCGCCCAGAGCTTCGATTTCGACATCGACGGCCTCGACATGGAGACGGCGCTGACCTGGAATTACGGCGCGGCGCTGAAGATCTTCCCCACCCGATGGCTGGGCTTCCGGTTCGACTGGCGCAACTACGTCTCGCCGGACGGCCTCAAGGATACGCGGGCCTTCCTGGACCCCGGCGGCGCGAACCTGAGCGATGTCTCACTCAATTCCACCGAGTGGACCGCCGGACTGTCGTTCTTCCTTTGGGGTCCGAAAGACTCGGATGGCGACGGGGTAGAGGACAAGAACGACCTGTGTCCGGACACGCCCAAGGGCGTCGTGGTGGACCGGGATGGGTGTCCGCTCGATGCCGATCAGGATGGGGTGGGAGACTACCTGGACAAATGCCCCAACACGCCACGCGGCGCGATGGTGGACGAGACCGGTTGTCCGCTCGACTCCGACGAGGACGGAGTGTTTGACGGGATCGACCAGTGTCCGGACACGCCCCGGGGCGCGGAGGTCGACCAGAACGGTTGCCCGAGCGACCGTGACGGAGACGGCGTGTTCTTCGGCATCGACCTGTGCCCGGACACTCCGGCGGGCGTTGTCGTCGACGCGACGGGGTGCCCGATGGACAGTGATGGTGACGGGGTGTTCGATGGCCTGGACGCCTGCCCGAACACGCCGGCCGGGGCGCGGGTGGATGAGCGTGGCTGTCTGGTTCAGCTGGAGCTCCAGAACGTCGAGTTCGAGTTCAACAGCTTCGAGCTGACGCGCTCGGCAAGGGCGTACCTGACGGAGCTTGCCGGACAGATCGTTCAACAGGCGGATCCGGAGGGCACGGGGCGGCTCGAGCTGCGCGGCTTCACGGACTCGGTGGGAGCCGAAGCCTACAATCAGACGCTGAGCCAGACGCGGGCCGAGGTCGTGCGGGAGTTTCTCCTCGGCGCGAGCATGGAGATGGAGCAGTTCATGGACCGGCTGGATGCCGTCGGCTACGGCGAGGCCGACCCGGTCGCTTCGAACGACACGGAAGAGGGTCGGGCACGCAACCGGCGTGTGGAGCTGCACATCATCCAGCCGTAAGACTGACCGAGCCGGCAAGGCCGCGGAAGGGCCCGTCCTCGCCTGCGCGGGGACGGGCCGTCGCGCGTCCAAGCGTGCCGCCGGCTGGAGGGTGGCGCTACGGTCGCAGCTCCCGC